>NZ_JAJAFU010000004.1 GCF_020480685.1 Deferrivibrio essentukiensis | reverse complement strand
GATCTATGAAGAAGCTTTTTTTAAGCACAGTTTTAGTTTTTGTAATGGCACTAAGTGTTTTTGCAAGTGACAATTCATTATGGGAGAAGTCGACTCTTAATCAAATTATGAAAAGGGGCGAGTTAAGAGTAGGGCTTGAGTCAGGCTACAAACCTTTTGAAATGACAGCAAAAAATGGCGAAATTATCGGTTTTGATGTTGATATCGCTAAGCAAATGGCAAAAGCTATGGGCGTAAAACTTACACTTGTCAACACCGCTTGGGATGGAATAATTCCGGCACTTATTACTGAAAAATTTGATATTATTATGTCAGGGATGACAATAACACCTCAGAGAAATTTGCAGGTAAATTTTGCTGACCCTAATATCGTAGTCGGACAAACCATATTGATTAAAAAAGAGCTTGCTGGCAAAGTTAAATCTTATAAAGATTTAAATGATGAAAAATATGTAATCGCCACTAAATTGGGTGTTACTGCTGACTTTGCTACAAAAAAATATATGCCAAAAGCTAAGAAAAATCTTTTCGAAACAGAGTCAGATGCTTTTCAAGACTTTATTAATGGTAAAGCCGATGCATTTGTATATGACCTTCCACTTTGCGCTTTTTACTATGCTGACTACAAAGATAAGTTAGTTTTTCTTGACCAGCCTTTTACTTATGAGCCTCTTGCTTGGGCTGTAAGAAAAGGTGACCCTGACTTTTTAAACTGGCTTAACAATTTCTTAAGGCAGATTAAAAATGACGGCACTTATGACAAAATTTATGAAAAGTGGTTCAAAAGCGACGAATGGAAAAAACAAGTCAAATAAACTTTTATGGCCTGCACAAGCAGGCCTTTAACTTTTATGCTTAATTTCTTAAGTTATGTAATGATTAAAAGAATTACAAGGGGCATTAATGGAAAGTAAATTAAAACAATTTTTATGGAATGTAGCGTTTGTTTTGATTTTAATAGGTATAGGTTATGGGCTTTATGCCACAACAAAAAAAGTGGACTATATTTGGAGATGGAACAGGCTTACTCAGTTTATTGTGAACACCTCTGCTTCCGTAATCAGAGCACCATTTGACGGCACAGTTAATATTAAGGGGAAAGAAATAATTGTTACCTCTGACTCCGGTGAGACCAAAACTTTCAAAAAATTTAACGAAGTATCCGTCATGGATGGTGATTTGGTTTTTGAAGGAGATGTGATTGCAAAAGTTAAGCAGATAAAGCCTGGACCTCTATTGGTAGGACTATATGTAACATTAAAAATCTCAGTCATATCTATCTTCTTTGCTATTATTATCGGTATTATCGCGGGTATTTTCAGAATATCAAATAATCCGGTACTAAAAAAATTGACAATTACATATATAGAGCTCATCAGAGGGACCCCTCTTTTAGTTCAAATCTTCATTTTTTACTTTTTTATCGGGACTGTCTTAAATCTCGATAGGTTTACTGCAGGTGTTGCCGCTCTTTCGATTTTCGCAGGTGCATATATTGCAGAGATAGTAAGGGCTGGCATTCAATCAATCCCGAAAGGGCAGATGGAAGCAGCCAGAAGCTTAGGTATGAACTATTATCAGGCGATGAGATATATTGTCTTACCTCAGGCATTAAAAAGAACTTTGCCACCAATGGCCGGACAGTTTATATCCTTGATAAAAGACTCTTCTCTCGTTTCTGTTATATCAATTACTGATTTGACAAAAGCTGGTCGGGAAGTTGTTACTTCTACATTTAGCCCTTTTGAAGTATGGTTTACTGTTGCTCTACTTTATTTAGTGTTGACATCAGGGTTATCATTTGTAGTACAATTGTTAGAAAGAAGATTGGCAGAGAGTGATTAATATGAATGAACCTATTATTATTGCAGAAAACGTTGTAAAAATTTATCCAAATGGAGTAAAAGCACTAAAAGGGGTGTCTTTAAATGTTGCCAAAGGAGAGGTTGTAGTTGTTATAGGACCAAGTGGTTCAGGTAAGTCAACATTTTTAAGGACATTAAACCTTCTTGAAACTATTAACAAAGGGAAAATTATAATAGACGGCATCCCTCTTACAGATAAAAAGACAAATATCAATAAAGTTAGAGAAGAGGTTGGAATGGTGTTCCAGCAGTTCAACCTTTTTCCCCACATGACTGCTTTAGCTAATATTACTTTAGCACCTATGAAAGTAAGAAAAATGAACGAAAAGGAAGCTACCGAAATAGCAATGAATCTTTTGGAAAAGGTTGGACTTGCCGACAGAGCAAACAGCTACCCAAGTCAATTATCCGGTGGACAGCAACAGAGAATAGCAATAGCAAGGGCTCTTGCTATGAGGCCAAAGATAATGCTTTTTGATGAGCCTACAAGCGCACTTGACCCAGAAATGATTGGTGAAGTTCTTGACGTTATGAAAACCCTTGCAAAAGAAGGGATGACTATGGTAGTTGTCACTCATGAGATGGGATTTGCACGAGAAGTAGCGGACAGAGTTGTATTTATGGACCTTGGAGAAATTGTTGAAACGGGGACACCTATGGAACTCTTTTCAAATCCTAAAAATGACAGATTGAAGCAATTTTTGGGGCAAATATTATAGTATGTTTTTTTCTAAAAAATATAAGGTAATAGTTAAAAATAAAAATATTACCGTAGAAGCAAAATCTGGTTCAAAGCTTTTTCAGGTATTAAAAGACAATAATATACCTATACAATCTCTATGCTCCGGCGATGGTCAATGTGGTAAATGTAAAGTAAAAATTACATCTGTCGACGGTAAGGAAATAAACAAACCTACAAAAAAAGACCGCTTGATGATTGCTCTTGTTAACTTAGATGCAGGATACAGGCTCGCCTGCGAATACACAATTAAGCAAGATATCATTGTAGACACGGAAGAATGGATTATAAGGGAAAACTATAACCCTGAAATAGTGGGTGTCAAAAAATCTGAAAAACAGGTTACCAAAGATAAACAAATCGAGTCTGACAATGTAAATACCACTGACTCAGCTGATGAGGAGAGTACAAACAATACTCAATCATCTACAGGTGAAATAGAGAAAAAAAGTCCTCCTATAATTAAAGAAGAGCATTCAATTAGTGACGGTCTTATTCTAATTCAGTTTAATACGGGAATTAAATATTACTTTTTTTCAAGTGGAATAGACAATATTTCTCACTCGGGCACAGTTAAAACCTCTGAAACTTTAGTAAACTTAATTGATGACAATACCGTTTCTGACTTTATTTATGAAAACATAAAAGTTCCAGATTTTGAAAGGATTATTTTTGTTCTTGAAAAACCACATTTTGAGGGAAAAAATCTTCTTGATATCGTCAATTATTACTCATTTGAATTAGGTTCGGTATTTTGTGAAGTCATACAACCTATAAATTCCCCGCGGCAGCTTACATCATTTTTTAGGCTTACATCAAACTTAAAAAACAATAGCCTTATTTTATCCCTTGATTCACTATCGAGTGCACACTATGTAGATTCTAATGGAGTCATATACAATATCGATCTACGTTACATTACAGACGAATACGGATTTGAAGACCTCTTTTTCCTTGAAGGGAAAAATCCTATACTTGAAGTTTCCGAGGATTTTGGAAACTTAAAAATCAAAGAGCCTCTGGTTGATCCTGACTCTTTAACCATAACTGCAAAACTGCAGGCACTCAGAAATATGCTTTTATATGGAATAATTAATAATGACTTTTCTTTTAATGAAAGGCAGAGCTTAATGGACAAAATCCCTATTGAAATACTTGTAAAAATATCACAAATAGATGACAAAAAAATATTCTATATCTATAGAAAGAAAGGGGTCAGTCTTTATATTGATGAGGACTTTATTGAAAAGATAAAATATCTGAAAGTTATTTTAAATTCGTTGTTTGAATATATTGAAACCAATTACGGGAAAATACAAAATATCAGCATTAATAGCTTTATTAATTTTGAAAATCTCATAAATAATTTACTTGATATTAACATAATCCCTAAGAAATATTCCAAAAAAGTATCTTTTTTTACCGGTGACCCTACAGTATTAGCAGCCAAATTTTTCTCAATGCCGACTATTGAAAATTACACCCAAAACAAGATTAAAGAAACATTGCAAATCAAATTGCACAACGACAACAGTTTTTCCGAAATTTTTAATAGGAACTTGAAAACACTATAAACTAAGTACTTTTATTATTGCTTCTTTTAAATCTTTTGCTCTTACCGGTTTATTTATATATTCTACAGCACCAAGTGAAGTAAGGTGTTTGTATGATTTAAAGCTTCCAAAAGCTGTGATAACCACCACCTTTACATCTTTGTCAAATTTCCTTAAATTTTCAATGAATTGAGCACCATCCATCTCAGGCATTCTAAGGTCTGTCACGATCACATCATAACTTTTATTTTTGGCAAACTTCAACCCTTCTAAGCCATTCTCAGCGGCATCAACATTATAACCTTCAAGCTTCAACACTTCAGCATACCCCAATCTTGTATGCTCTTCGTCATCCACCACTAAAATTTTTATTTCGGATTTCTCCATCGCTACCCTCTCTCTCCATCGTATTTAATTATTTCACCAACCTGATACAGAGGATAAACTGTTGATACAGCAGTCTTATAAATTAGCTGTTGTCTATCTTCAAAAGATGTCAGCATTGTATAGTCATCAAATCCGATTAAAAGCCCTTTTACTTTTACACCATTTCTTAAATAAGCGACAATAGGAGACCTTGATTTACGCACTTCGTTAAGAAAAATATCCTGCATAGGGGGCCTAACATGCTTTGGATGTCTGCCCTTGTGAGCTTGATAATAAGTCTTACTTATATATTCCACATCAATAACGTCTTTAGCAGAAGCTATTGTAGCTATATCCCTTTTAGCAATATTAATCTTCACACCGGCATCATCAATTATAATAGTATATTGATCGAAATCTACGATTTTGCCTCTAAAACGCTCTTTATTAGACATAATAAAAAGCAAAGGGATATCGCCCACCCTTGCATTTTGCAGAAAAACAAACTCAAGTTGTGCATAAAGATACATAATTCCCCCGAATTAAATTAGCTAATATTAAATAAGTATTTGAATTTTGTCAACTAAATGTATTGAATATCAAGAAATAGCTTGACTTAAGAAGTCAGACAAATTCAGTTCAAAAGTCAAATTCTCTTCCGTTTTAGGGTGCATAAATGACATTTTAGAACACATAAGGGTCAATCTTTTATCTTCAGATTTCTCTCCATATAAGAAATCTTTTGCTAATGGGAATTTAATCGATTTCAAGTGGACTCTTATCTGATGAGTTCTTCCTGTTAAGGGTATTGCCTTAACAAGAGTAGTATTTTTAAATTCCTTTATTGGGAGAAATGTTGTTATGGCTTTCCTGCCCGATTTAAAGTTAATTTTGTATCTCCCTTTTGAGTTTCTTTTTGAGATTGGCAACATCACTGTTACAGGAAGAAAACCTGTCCCTTTAACCAGCGCCAAGTACTCTTTTTCAACTTCCCCTTTTTCAAACTGTTCATTTATTCTTTTATGAACAAATGTGTCCTTTGCAAATATCATTACACCGGAAGTGCCGAAATCAAGCCTATGTGTAACAAAAATCTCACCATATTTTTCTTTTAATATACTTTTTAGGGTAGGGAGGTTTTTATCATATCTATCCTCCACTACAAGTATCCCGTGAGGCTTGTTAATCACTACCAAAAAATCATCTTCGTAAACAACCGGAATATCAGAAAATTGAATCTTTATCATAAATATAACATTTAACTTCGCTTCCGGCTTTTATCTCCCCGGTAGTATCTTCATCTACTACAATATAGCTGTTACTGGATGCAATAGATGAGATAATGTGAGAATCCTGAGTGCCGTATGGCGTCACCATAAATTCCCTTCGCACATCGTCATATTTCAAAATTCCTCTATTGAAATGTACCCTTTTGTTTTTCTTAAACATTGGCACAGTTGTTGTTGCAGTTACCACATCATTTAAATATTTATCTAATCCGGTCATCTTTTTCAAAAACGGGAGTATATAAAAAAATGTACAAAACGCTGAACTTACAGGATTACCCGGCAGAGCAAAAATCGGTTTTTCCCCAAATAAACCAAATGAAAATGGTTTTCCAGGCTTTTGACTTACCCCTTTAAAAATCCAATTAATTGCCAAAGTCTTACCAGAATTGGTTACCACGTCAAAATCCCCTTCGGAAATACCTGCTGAAGTTATTATAAAATCATAATTGTTGGCAGACTTAATTTTGTCAACCAAGTCGTCGACACTATCTTTTGCAATGCCCAAATAAGTAACTTGTGCACCATTAGACTCTAAAAGGTTTGCTATATAAAAACTGTTTGCATCAATTGTTTTAAAACTATCTGCATTATCCCCCGGGTAAGCAAGCTCATTACCGGTGCCAATAACAAGCGCTTTAGGTTTAGTATAAACCTTTACAAAATTTACTCCAACGGAAATCAGTCTGGCATAAATTTCCGGGGTAACAACTTTCCCTTTTACCTCAATAACGCTTCCAACACCAACATCTTCCCCTTTTACTCTTATATTTGCGCCTTTCTTCTTTTCTTTTAAAATAGTCACTTGATCTTCAACTTGCTCTGTAACTTCATATTCTACAACCGTATCTGCACCTTCAGGAACAAATGCCCCTGTCATAATCTTAAATGCTTCTCCATTATTCAAAGAAAGCCCTTCAATACTGTCACCTGCCTGGATATTTCCAATAACCTTAAGCTTTACAGGTATATTTTTGATATCCTCAAACTTCACTGCATAACCGTCCATTGCAGAATTATCAAGTGGCGGCAAAAACCTTTTTGAAATAGGATTTTCAAAAAGTACTCTACCGGGAGCAGTAAATATATCTACAAATTCATAACTCATTACTTTAGCACATTTAAGTACTTCATTCAGTGCATCTAAAGGTCTTATAAGATTTCCAGCCATATCTACCTCAAATTTATCTTTATTTTTTTTAAAATATTACATACTTTATAAAATATAACTTTGATGGAGGCAACAATATTATCAGGTAATCTTGAAAATTTAAGAGCTTCTCAGCTAAATCAGCTTAAAAAGCTTGAAAAAAGAAAAAGTTTCAGCAAAGGGATTATTTCATTTGACCTTGCAAAATACATAACAGGACTATCTCTTGAGCTTAACAGACAGATAGGTTTGCTTATTGACAGGCAAAATATCGTCAGATTTGTAGTACTCGGGACAAATAAAGAAATTGTCATCCCTATTTTAAAAAGGTTTGGATTAATACCGGGAAAATTAAGAGGCTTACGACTTGTCCATACCCACCTGTACGGAGAGGATTTTACCGATGATGATATTACAGACCTTGCTTTACTAAGACTTGACAGCCTTTCCATTCTTCATTCTTCAGAAAATGGTGAGCCTGAAAAGCTTAAAACAGCTTATCTTCTGCCGCCAAATCCTGAAAATAAAATATATGATACACTCGCAGAAACAAGTATTCACAACCAAATTGATGACTACATATCTTTTGTTTCCTCGCTTGAAAAAGAAATGCAGGAAAAATCTCAGGTTTTAAAAAATAATAATCCTTTCCCTTCCGCTATTTTGGTAGGGATATATCCAAACAAAAAAGAGGCCTCAGACAAAATGGCAGAACTAAAAGAATTGACTGAAAGCGCTATGCTTATGGTATTAGATACATATACTCAAATAAAGCAGGAGATACATCCAAAATACGTAATTGGACCTGGCAGACTAAAAGAAATATTAATTAAGGCTATGCAGCTTTCTGCTGATTTTTTAATTTTTGATAATGTCCTTTCCCCGGCACAAGCAAAAAATATTTCAGATATGACTGAGCTTAAAATATTAGACAGGACGCAGCTTATTTTGGACATTTTTGCAAGAAGAGCAAAATCAAATGAAGGAAAACTAAGGGTAGAGCTCGCCCAATTAAAACATATTCTACCAAGACTTTCCGTCAGGGACGACTCACTCTCAAGATTAACCGGAGGTATTGGAGGAAGAGGCCCCGGCGAAACAAAGCTTGAAATTGACAGACGTAGAATTAATGACCGTATCGCTTTTCTCTCAAAAAAGCTTAAAGAGATTGAAAGGGTAAGAATAACTCAAAAGAGCAGACGTATTAAAAACAGACTGCCAATAGTTTCAATCATAGGTTATACAAATGCCGGAAAATCTACCTTGCTAAATTCGCTCACAAACAGTGAAATTTTTGCTGATAACCTTATGTTTGCTACGCTTGACACAAGCTCCAAAAGACTTCGTTTTCCAAAAGAGAGGGAAGTTATAATAACAGATACAGTTGGCTTTATAAGAGATTTACCGGAAAATCTCAAAGGGGCATTCAAATCTACTCTGGAAGAATTAAATGACTCTGACCTACTTTTGCATGTTATCGACATATCTAATGAAAATTTTGAAAAACATATTGCATCGGTAAACAATATTCTGGATGAGTTAGGCTTAGGAGATAAGCCAAGAATAATAGTTTTTAATAAAGTTGATAAAGTAGATAGTGAGCTTATTGACAATATTAAAAATTTCTACCCTGAAGCAATATTTATTTCTGCACTTAACCGCAGCTCATTTGATTTGCTGCTTGAAGAGATACAGCTTATACTTTTCAAAGAGGGGAAAAATGTTGATATCACCTACTGATATTCTTATCTTAAGGGCAAGTTGCTTTAAAGAAAATAAGCCTGAAATTATATACGATTTATATCATGATGACAGCGAATTTAAGAAATTTTTTAGTAATAAGCACGAATATGCCGAGCATTTCAAAACGATTTTATCCAACTTGACACACTCAGGCATTAAAATAATCACAGAACAAACCAAACATAAGCTCTCTGAAGTTAAATATGTAGAGCACTTCGTAGATAGACGAAATGAACTTTTAACTTACTACTGTAAAAGCTACTTTAAAATGCAAGATGAACAGTGGCTCATCTTCAAAGAGATTAAAGAATTAAAAGGTAGGTCTTAAAGCTTTATGATTAAAGCAATATTTGCTGACTTTGTATTTCATTTAAAAAAGGTCTTATCCGTATTTAGATATATTTCATTTGTGTTAATACCCAAACCTTTCAGAGCTATTATTTTTGTCTTTACTCTATTTAACAGAGCACTTGACCACGTAATAGATAAGCTCACTTGGAAAAACTAATAAAACATTGCCGGAATCATATTAACCACAAAAAATACGCAAAACACATACACAACACCAATGTGTCTTGGCATTCCGGTAAACTTATTTAGTACAACCACAACTATTAAAAAATACCAGCCTAATGTTGCAGCATAAAAATATACCAATAAGTTATCGGGCAAAAAGAATGTAACAGGATTTAACACATCTATTATCTCAGCAGCAAGCATAATCCTAAAAAAACCTAAAAAGCCAACTTTTTTCTGTGGCAGAAAAAGATATAATAAACATATAAAAAAGAAGGTCAGCAAAATACCTTCAATAACATTTTCAACGCTAAAGCTGTCCCCTTTTGCCATAGGCTTGTAAGGTATTACCATCATAAAAAGATAGACAGAAATGAGATTTAACATATGAGCAGGATTAAGATATAGAGATATAATGTTTATATCTTTTAGGAAAATTACACCGATGCAATGTTTAAATGTATCTAAAATACCTGGAAATTTTGCATTTGAGTTACCACTTTTTGTTCCCTTTGTCCCAATCATTCGTTAAATTATACCACCAATCATAATATTTAGTATTCTTAAGAGTAGGCAAAAGCTTCTTTGCAGTCTCAGTTATGAGTCTTTTTTGCGCATGCGTAATCCAGTTTTCCGCCTGCAAATTCCCCTTATCAAGCTCCTCCTTTAAATAAAACAGAAGCTCCAAGGTGTCTGCATCCTTTGCCAGCTTAGCTTCAAGACTTTTTAACCCTTCATACTCCTCTACAGTTTTGAGAATATCATCTTTTGATGGTAAATTGTCAACCGCATTTTTCAGTGCTCTTTTATCATCTGAGGTCACATATCTTTGCTGCAAATAATTTAAGTCACCGGTTCTAGTCTCCTCGATATCGTGAAATAGACACATCAACATTACCTTCTCGGCATTTGCCCCGTCGGTCATTTTTGCAAGAAGATATCCTATTAAAATCGTCCTGAATATATGAGCACCAACAGTCTGTTTCCCGCTACCTAAAAAGACATTGCCGCTTCTTTGCATATTCTGCAAAATTGAAGCTTCAAAGATAAAATTAACAACCCCCTTGATATCTTCATCAAAACTGTCTTTCATCAATAACCCTTTTTGCCTTACCTTCAAATCTTTCAATAGTCTTGGGCTCCACAAATTTTATTTTTGGTTTTATCCCTAAGACACTAAACATCCTTTCATGCATTTTCTCAAGCAGGGTTCTTTGCTTTTTCATTTCATCAAAGAAAAGATTTTCAGATATTTCAAGCTGTATCTCCATCATATCTAGGTGACCTTTCTTTTTTACAATAATAATGTAGTGTGGAGTAGCCTGGTCAAACTCTTTAAATACCTCTTCAACCTGGCTTGGAAATACATTTACGCCATTAATTATTAGCATATCATCAGTCCTGCCGGAAGGTTTCTCCATCTTTATAAAGGTTCTTCCGCAGGGGCATTTATCTCTAAACAGTCTTGTAATATCCCTTGTCCTATATCTAATAAGGGGCATTGCCTCTTTAGTGAGGGTGGTCAATACCAATTCACCTTTTTCACCTTCAGGCAAAACTTCACAAGTATCAGGGTTGATAACTTCCGCATAAAAGTGGTCTTCATTTATATGTAGCCCATTTTTGCACTGACACTCCCCTGATACACCCGGGCCTATAATCTCAGACAAGCCATAGTTATCAGTGGCAGATACACCCAGTTTGTTTTCAATTTCACTTCTGATTTTCTCACCCCACGGCTCGCTACCTAAAAGTGCATATTTCAAAAATATATCATTTCTTGAAAGTCCTTCGTTCTCAAGGGTCTCTGCAATGTGAAGAGCGTAAGAAGGTGTGCAGACAAGGACACTACTCCTGTAATCTTGCATAATCATGATCTGTCTTTTTGTGTTACCGCTTGAAACAGGAATAACACTTGCTCCAATATGCTCTGCTCCGTAATGTAATCCAAAACCACCGGTAAAAAGACCATAGGAAAATGCAATGTGTACAATGTCGTTTGCAGAAACACCACCGGCAACCATTATCCTTGCCACTAAGTTTTTCCACGTTTCAAGGTCTCTTTTTGTATAGCCGACTACTGTCGGTTTGCCGGTTGTACCGCTTGATGAGTGTATTCTGACAATATCTTTCAAAGGGACAGCAAACATCCCGTAGGGATAATTATCCCTTAAATCTTGCTTAGTCGTAAAAGGTAAGTGCTTTATGTCTTCCAATGACTTAATTTTTGCAACATCTATCCCTGCATCTTTAAATTTTCTCTTATAAAAATCCACATTTTCAGAAACACGATTTAAAGTTGACTGAAGTCTTTCAAGTTGAAATTGCTTCAGGTCATCAAGACTCATTGTCTCTTCTTCGTATTGCCAAATATTTTTCATCTAACGCTCCCACTTCTCTTTATATTCTTTACCAAGGTATGCTCTTTTTATTTCATTATCCTGCAAAAGTTCACTACTTTTCCCCTGCAAAACAACCTTCCCGTTTTCCAACACATACCCTCTGTCAGCATATTTTAATGCTGCAGCAGCATTTTGCTCTACCAGAAAAATTGTAAGTCCCGTCTCTTTCAATATCAAAAGTTTTTCATAGACATCTTTTATTATTAAAGGAGCAAGCCCCATTGATGGCTCATCCATTAACAACAATTTTGGCTCACTTATCAAAGCCCTTGCAATAGCAAGCATCTGCTGTTCCCCACCTGAAAGCATCCCTGCAGGCTGCCAACTTCTTTCTTTTAAAACAGGAAAAATATCGTAAATAAATTTTAGTTTTTTATCAAAATTTCTTTTGTCCCCCCGAAAAGCCCCTACTTCGATATTTTCCAAAACGGTCATATTGGCAAAAACCCTTCTGCCCTCAAGCACAAGTGAAATCTTTTCCTTTACTTTTTGCTCCACAGGCAAATGAGTGATATTTTTACCGTTAAATTCTATTTCCCCTTCTTTAGGCTTTACAATCCCCATAATAGAATTCAAAAGGGAGGTCTTTCCTGCACCATTGGAGCCGATAAGGGCAACAAACTCTTTTTCCCTTATATGAATAGATATATTTTTAAGTGCCTGAACAGCACCGTAGTTAACACACAATGACTTTACTTTAAGCATCTTCATCACCAAGATAAGCTTTTATTACATCTTTATTATTTCTTATTTCACCAAAAGTCCCCTTTGCTATGACCTGTCCAAAATTAAGACAAACCACATAATCTGATAGATGTGAGACAAATCCCATATCATGCTCCACCATCAATACGGTAAACCCTTTATCTTTAAGCTGAGCTATAATCTCCGCTATATTTTCACGCTCTTTATTATTTAGTCCTGCGGCAGGCTCATCAAGCAAAAGTAATTTTGGGCTTGATATAAGTGCCCTTGCCATCTCCAAATTTTTTAACACTCCATATGGGACAGAGTCGGGTTTGTGTTTCTCCCATTTCTTTATCCCTGTAAGATAAAGCACATCGTCAATCCTTTCCTCAACCCTTTTCCAATAACCTTTATTAAGTCTGAAAAAACTTGAAAATATGGCAGGTTTTTCCTTGCCTATAACTCCCAAAAACATATTCTCACGAAGGGTTAATTCATTTATCAAGTTTAAATTTTGAAAAGTCCTTGATATCCCCAACTGAAAGATTTCATGAGGTAATTTGCCGCTAAGCTTATTATTCTCAAATTGAATATCACCGGTAAAATGGGGTATAAACCCTGTTATTGAATTAAAAAGGGTGGTTTTCCCCGCACCGTTTGGGCCAATTAGTGCGGTAATTTTATTAGCCGGCACATTAAACGTTACATCGGTAAGTGCCTTAACGCCGCCAAAGTTGACGGAGACATTATTCAGACTTAACATATTTACCTGCCAGTCTTCTACATAATTTTGCTATTCCGCCGTCTAAAAACAAAATCGTGACAGCAAGAATAACGCCGTAAATCACAACTTCAAAATCTTCTATTTCCGCAAAAATTTCTGGGATTGATGTCAATATCGCTGCTCCTATTGTGCCTCCAGTAATGCTTCCCAGCCCACCGAATACTGCCATCACAAGCATTTCAACAGAGTAATGAAAACTAAACGATACAGGGCTGACAAAATTTGAGTAGAAAGCAAAGAGACTGCCGTTTATTGAAGTAATGCAAGCTACCACCACAAATGTGGTAAGCTTTGTTTTTGCTACATCTATGCCGTATGAACTTGATGCATTTTCAGATTCATGAATAAATCTCAATTTATACGAGAGAAATGACTTATCAAACATCTCCATCAAAAAGAGAAATAACATGTAAACTGCACCCATAAAAACAAAAAATTTATATTCATCATCAAGTAAGAATCCAAAAAATGACATATCCGGAATTCCTGTAAGTCCTGATGGTCCGCCTGTTAAAAAGTCCATCTCATTAAAGCATATATACACTATCATCCCAAATCCAAGAGTTGCCATCGCAAGATAATGCCCATGAAGCTTGAGTGCCGGATAACCGATTATTAGCGCAATTACTGCCGATAGTATGACACCTATAATTATTGTCAAATAAGGATTAATCCCGTAGGTAGCAGTCAAGATACCTGAGCTGTAAGCTCCTATCCCAAAGAAAGCAGCCTGCCCGAGAGAAATAATCCCTGCATAGCCTAAAAGCACGTTTAAACAAGATGCATTAATAGCATTAAACAAAATATATATTACAAGACTTAAATAATATTCATTTTTGACATACATTCCAACCCAAAACAAAAAAAATAAATTGATAATAACAAACGAAAAATTCAACTTTCTCATAAAAACAGCTCAATCACCCTTTAATTAAATAAATCTGGCATTGTATTTTTGTCATACCCTTGTAGCCTTTTTCCTTCCAAGAATCCCTTGTGGTCTAAAAAATAAAATCAATAATATTATTAAAAATGCCATCGCATCTTTATAGCCTGACGGAAATACAGATGCAAAAAAAGCTTCACTCACTCCAAGTATTATACCACCAAAAATGCCGCCCCAAAAACTGCCAAGTCCACCCATAACTGCCGCCGAAAACCCCTTTAGACCAGACATAACACCATCATTATAAGTAACATAGGTTATTGGTGAGACAGCCACACCTGCAACAGCGCCTAAAAAAGCAGCAATACCGAAAGAAAACATAACAACCATTCTAACATTTATACCACAAACAGATGCTGCAATTTTATCTTCGTAACAAGCCCTGAATGCCTTGCCATATTTGGTCTTCTTAAAAAATATTGTAAGGAAAAATGATATAAAAAGGGATACCCCTATCACTAATACACTGTCAGAGGTAATTGTACCCTCATAAAGCTGAATTGTTTTTGCGGGGATGAAGCTTTCTACCAATAAAGTGTCTCTTCCCCAAATCAGCATTGCAAGCCCTCTTAAAATTATCGAGCCTGCAATGGTTATTGTAATGAGATTGAGCTCGGTTTTTACTTTAACATACCTGATAAAAACCCTCTCAAATAATACCCCTAACACAAATGCACCAAACAACGCTACAGGAAAAGCAAAAATAAACGGGACATTCATCATATATAAAAGACTATAGATGAACATCCCGCCTAACATTACAAATTCCCCTTGAGCAAAGTTAATTATTCCGGTTGTATTGTAAATAATATTAAACCCAATTGCTATAAGGGCATAAATACTGCCACTTGTAATACCGGAATATAAAAACTGCATTATTCAGCAATCTCCCAATTACCATTTTTTATAATAAGCATTTCAAACGCCTCTTTTGTAAGACCGTTATGGTCACCTTCGGACAAGTTAAACTCTCCCGCAGTCCCAATCATATTTTTTATCTTTTCCACTGCAGCAACAATCTTTGCACCATCTTTTCCACCTTCCTCAACCCCTTTTTTAAACATAAGGAATGAGTCATAAGCATGTCCACCGAATGTGGATACAGGTGAGTTAAATTTTGATTCATACTTGCTCTTGTAGTCAACTAACAATTTTTTAAATTTATCTTTTTCAGGCAGTTTATCAGCAATTAAAAGACGGCCGGCAGGCAAAATAATACCTTCAGCAGCATCCCCTGCAAGCTCTATAAATTTCTTGGAAGCAACACCGTGACTCATTATAAGGTAACCTTTCATATTAAGCTGCCTGAAATTTTTGGCAACTATCGCCGGAGCAGGCCCCACACCCCATACGATTACTGCATCAGGGTTGTTTGATGCAATCTTGCTTAGCTGCGATGTCATATCTTTATCCGTATCTCTGAATTTCTCATCTGCGACTATTTCTATTTTATATCGCGGTGCAATCCCGATAAGGGCATCTCTGCCTGCAGCACCAAACCCGTTTTGTGCGGTCATTATAGCAACTTTTGATTTATTTTTTGTCGTCAGATATTCAAAAATCTTCTCAACTGCATGATCATCACTTTGTGGTGATTTGAAAACATACTTGGCTACCGGATCAACTATCTTTCTACTTGCAGCACAGGTAAAAAGTGGAATTTTGCTCTCTTCAGCCAAATCCTTTATCGCAAGAGCTGAGCCCGTTCTTGTAGGCCCAATCACTGCAAGCACTTTATCTTTCTGAACAAGCCTTAGAAACTTCTTTCTTGCTTCCTGATCACTCCCCTTTGTATCATAAATAAAAAGCTTTACCTTTTCCCCATTAATCCCACCGCTTGCATTTACTTCATCCACAAGCATTTCAAGTGTCTGTTTTTCAGGAAGACCAAGAAATGATGCAGGACCAGTTACAGCAAAAAGTGCTCCAAGCCTAATTTCCGCAAATGCCGAGGCACTTACTAAAAGAATTGCACAAACCAAAATTTTTACCTTCATAATACATCCTCCACAATTTTGTATTTATTTTATTAACTCCCAATCCCCGTTTTTAATCTCCACCATTACAAAAGCATCCTTGCTAAGCCCATCATGATTGCCACTATCAAAATTAAATTCCCCATATGTACCTAAATATCCTTTTATCCCCTCAATACCTGCAATTAAATTATTTTTACTCCCCACATAGGCAGTTTTAAAAATCATAAGTGCGTCATAAGCATGTCCGCCAAATGTGGAAACAGGGGAGTTAAATTTTGATTCATATTTAATTTTGTATTCTACCAAAAGCTTTTTAAATCTATCATTATCTGGCAACTTATCAGCCACTAAAAGTCTTCCTGCGGGTAAAATAACACCTTCAGAAGCATCCCCTGCAAGCTCTATAAATTTCTTAGAAGCAACACCGTGACTCATTATAAGATACCCTTTCATGTTAAGCTGTCTGAAATTTTTAGCAACTATCGCCGGAGCAGGCCCAACCCCCCATACGATTACTGCATCAGGATTATGTGATGCAATTTTGCTGAGTTGGGATGTCATATCTTTATCCGTGTCCCTAAACTTTTCATTTGCTACAATTTCAATTTTATATTGAGGGGCAAGCTGCTCAAGAGCTGCACGGCCAGAGTCACCAAAACCATTTTGAGCTGTCAATACTGCAATTTTACTCTTACCTTTTTCTAACAAAAACTCAAAAATCTTTTCAACTGCATGGCTGTCTGAAGGGGCAACTTTAAACATATACTTAGATAACGGCTCAACTATTCTTGAACTAGCGGCACAGCTTAAAACCGGTACCTTTTCATTATCAGCCAAATCTTTTATTGCAAGGGTAGAGCCGCTCCTTGTAGGACCTATTACTGCAACAACCCTATCCTTTTTAACTAATCTTAAAAATTTCTTTCTTGCCTCCTGGTCACTCCCTTTAGTATCATAAACAGTAAGCTCTATCTTTTCTCCGTTGATTCCTCCATTTGCATTAAGCTCATCCACAAGCATTTCAAGAGTCTGTTTTTCAGGCAAGCCAAGAAAAGACGCAGGACCTGTTACTGCAAAAAGAGCTCCAATTTTCACTTCCGCATAAGAGATACTACTAATGAGCAAAACAAGTGTAATTAAAATATTTTTTATCATAATTTTCCTCTTTTACATCCCGTATATTTTTTTCCCTTCTATGGTATTAATCCCATTATCTGAAAGGACTTTTAGCGCCTTATCTGTCTCATCAAACCTGAATATCATCACTGCACAATCCCCACTCATTTCCACAAAAGCATACATATATTCCACATTAATCTTATTTTCATCTAACACTTTAAGGACACTGGCAAGTCCCCCCGGCTTATCAGGGACCTCTACAGCTATTACCTCTGTTCTACCAACGGTAAAACCATTCTCCCTTAACAAAGAATGTGCCCTTTCAGGGTCATTAACAATAAGTCTCAAAATCCCAAAATCCGAAGTGTCTGCCAATGACAGCGCTCTAATATTTATACCATTTCTACCAAGTAAATCTGTTACCTCATAAAGCCTTCCTGACTGATTTTCAATAAACACCGAAATCTGCAAAATCTTCATAGTTCATCCTCCTAAACTATTTCATAACTCTCTTATCAATAACCCTTTTTGCCTTGCCCTCACTTCTTTGAATGGTCTTAGGCTCCACAAGCTTAACCTTTGCTGAAACACCGATAATATCTTTAATATCCTTCTCAATACCTTTTTCAATACTTTGTAAAACCTTTATTTCATCGGAAAACAGCTCTTCTCCAACTTCCACCTGTACTTCAAGGGTATCCAAGTTACCAACCCTGTCAACAACAAGTTGATAGTGCGGCTGAACACCTTTTCTTTCTACCAAAATAGATTCTATTTGAGATGGGAATACATTGACCCCTCTAATAATGAGCATATCATCGCTACGCCCGGTCACTTTTTCCATTCTGACAAAAGTTCTTCCACATTTACAAGGCTCTTTTATCAGTCTCGTGATATCCCTTGTCCTGTATCTTATTAGCGGTATAGCCTCTTTTGTTATGGTTGTAAAAACAAGCTCTCCTACCTGACCGTATTCAAGAGGTTCTTCAGTTTCGGGATCAATTATCTCAGCAATAAAATGATCTTCATTTATGTGCATACCATTTTTAGCCTCAACACATTCGAAAGATACTCCGGGGCCCATTACTTCGCTAAGTCCGTATATATCTATTGCATCTATGCCCCATTTTTCCTCAATCTCTTTCCTCATTGCATTTGTCCATGGCTCTGCTCCAAAAACACCCACTCTCACTGGCAAATCTTTTAAGTTTACCCCTTCTTCCAAAGCAACTTCGTAAAGATTTAAAGCGTATGAAGGGGTACAAGATATTGCTGTAGTACCAAAGTCTTTTAGAATCATCACCTGCTTAGCTGAGTTACCTCCTGAAATAGGAATAACAGAAGCACCAATTAGCTCTGCTCCATAGTGAGCCCCAAGCCCACCGGTGAAAAGTCCATACCCATAAGCATTTTGCAAAACATCCCCTTTTTTTACCCCTGCGGCGGTAAATGTCCTTGCCATAAGCTCAGCCCATGTACCAATATCCCGTCTTGTATAACCAACTACTGTGGGCTTCCCTGTAGTCCCGCTTGAAGCATGAATTCTGACTACCTGTTCTTTTGGCACGGCAAACAAGCCGTAAGGATAATTATCTCTCATATCTTGTTTGTAAGTAAAGGGTAATTTTCTCAAATCCTTTAGACTCTTTATATCTTCTGGCTTTACCCCTTTTTTATCAAAGGCTTCTTTGTAAAAAGGGACTGTAGCATAAACTCTCTCTACAAGATTTTGCAATCTCCTAAGCTGCAAAGCCTCTAATGCCTCTCTTGGCAGGGTTTCAAACTCTTCATTCCAAATCATACTCAACACCTCTACAGTTTTACTTTTTTTAGCAAAATTAAACTTTATAGTCAAATATAATTTAACCTTATAAATCTGCTATAATATTAAAAGGGATGTATCAGCTATGATTATTCCGATTTGGAATTAAGTTTTTTAATAAGATAACTTGTTAGCATAAATTCATTGTAAACCAAAATATTGGCAGCTAAAGACACCAAAAAAACAGTGGGCATAAATATCGTTATTACTATACTTTCTTTTGTAAATAAATTTATGTCAAAAACAAACATATATAAAACAAAGCTGACCACCATTGGTATAACCATATAAATAACAGGCCATATCATAATAATAGAAGTACCAAAAAATATTACACTGAATCCAAGAAAATATGAAAGTTTTTCACTTGTAGCTATCAGCATCGGAAGTACCGCAACAACAAGGAGAGCATAGTTTAGAAAACCTACAACTTTGTAATAATTATAAGGCATATTTTTAATAGAATAAATAATAAGGATTATAAAAACGACTACTGCATAGCTAACTCTTAATTTGATAAAATATCTAAAATTTTCATAGTCAATAAAATAATCAAATAGCCCCCACAAAAGCATTATAAAGATTGATAAAAAAAGATACGTTAGAGTCCTAACTATAAGATACTTTTCAATAGTCTCTTCATAATCTTTCGGATTCTCCACCTCTTTAAAAAAATCAATTAAAAACAAAAAGAGATTACCCACATTAACCTCACTGAAGATGTTTAATTGCCAAGATGTAACGATTATAATTCTAATATTTTTACAAGTTTCAGTCAATTCATTTATTGCTTTTTTATCTCAGAGTTATTAAATAAGCTTTATATAAATTAAGGAGGTCTTATGATCGTAAGAGGAAAAGATATCGATGCAAAAAAAGTTGAAAACCCGAGAGGCGGAAGAGGCAGTTTACTGAATATGGGATATGAAGCTATGAGCCAATTTTCAGGTGACATAAAAATGTTTTCTGTTGTTAATTTAAAACCTGACTCATCAATAGGTTACCATATCCATGAAGATGATATGGAAATTTATTTTATACTTGACGGCTCAGGGGTAGTAAGCGATAACGGTCAGGAAGACATACTTTATCCGGGAGATTTACTTATTACCAAAAAAGGTGAAGGGCATTCCATTGAAAATAAATCCGGAACAGACATAACTTTTCTTGCAATGATTATAAAATAATGCTAAGAGTTCAGGTTTAAACAAAAACGGAGGTAGTTTACATGGAAAAAACATTTGCAATAATTAAACCTGATGCCGTTGCCAAAGGGTACACAGGAAAAATAATTGACCGTATCGAAAGCAACGGATTTAAAATCGTAGCAATGAAAAAAATTCATATGACTAAGAAGGTTGCTGAAGGTTTTTATGCTGTCCACAAAGAAAAACCTTTCTTTAATGACCTTACTACATTTATGAGCAGCGGCCCTTGTGTAGTTATGATTCTTGAAAAAGAAAACGCTATCCTTGACTGGAGAAAGTTAATGGGCGCAACAAACCCTGCAAATGCAGAAGAGGGCACTTTGAGAAAAGAATTTGGAGCAAATATTGACAATAATGCAGTTCATGGCTCTGACGCCACTGAAACTGCTGCACAGGAAACAAGATATTTCTTTGCAGACATCGAAATGGTTTAATCTAATATGTGCTCCTTAACCGGAGCACTTTCGTTTCAAAAGGAGAGAAGGATGCTTTACAAAAGTACAAGGGGAAAAGTTAAAAATATACAATTTAAAGAAGCTGTTATGATGGGGCTTGCTGAAGATGGCGGGCTTTTAATACCGCAGGAAATACCTCACATTTCAAGTAGTGAACTGATTAAACTTTCATCCCTTAGCTACCAAGAGCTGGCTTTTGAATTAATCTCAAAATTTACCGATGATATCAAGAGAGATACCCTTAAAGACATAATTAATAAAAGTTATTCCACTTTTGAAATCAGTGATGTTATCCCTGTTGTGAAAAAAGGGGATATTTATATCGCTGAAATATTCCACGGCCCCACTTATGCTTTTAAGGATATCGCTCTTCAATTTTTAGGTAACCTATTTGAATATATTCTTGAAGAAACAGGACAAAAGCTAAACATTTTGGGCGCAACAAGCGGTGATACCGGTAGTGCAGCCATATATGGAGTAAGGGGAAAGAAAAATATCAATATTTTCATACTCCACCCAAAAGGGAAGGTTAGCCCTATTCAAGAGCTACAAATGACAACGGTAACCGACAGTAACGTTTTTAACTTGGCTGTTGATGGGACTTTTGATGACTGCCAATTTATAGTTAAGAAAATTTTTTCAGATGTTGATTTTAAAAAACAGTATAGTCTTGGAGCTGTAAATTCAATAAACTGGGCAAGAATACTTGCTCAAATAGTATATTATTTCCACTGCTATTTTAAGGCTGCAAAAGGGGAAAAGGTTAATATTGTAGTCCCCACAGGAAACTTTGGAAATATTTTTGCCGGCTATTTTGCCAAACTTATGGGGTTGCCTATAAATAAACTTATCCTTGCAACAAATGAAAATAATATCCTCTCACGCTTTGTTAATAATGGTGATTATAGCATTAAAAGTGTATGCGAAACATACAGCCCTTCTATGGATATTCAAATTGCAAGCAATTTTGAAAGATATCTGTTTTATCTCTATAATTCACCCGAAAAAGTGGTTGAAAAAATGAATGAGCTAAAAACAAATAAAAAAATATCTTTTACAGAAGAAGATATGAAAATTGTCAAAGATGACTTTGCTTCTTACTCCACAAGTAATGATGAAACACTTTCCACAATTAAATCTTTTTACGAAAGTTTTAATTATATATTAGACCCACACACAGCCTGCGGGGTTAATGCTGCCAATAAGTTAGGCAAAATAGAATTAAATATATGCCTTGCTACTGCACATCCGGCAAAATTTTATGATGCAATATATAAGGCAATAGGTAAATTCCCTGAAGAGCCTGAAAATATAAAAAAATTAAAAGAATTACCAAAAAAGTTGTATGAAATCGAAAACGATACCGAGAAGGTAAAAGATTTTCTTATTGAAAAGCTAAGTTAAATGCAAAAAACCCCTATTAATAAATTTGATTTCAATTTGCCTGATGAGCTTATAGCACAATCTCCTGCACAGAAAAGAGATGAATCAAGACTTCTCTACCTTAATAAAGAACACAACATTATTAATGAGTTACAATTTAAAGATATAGTTAATCTGCTTACACCAAATGATTTCCTTGTTGTAAATAATACAAAAGTCCTCAAAGCAAGACTCTATGGCAAAAAAGAGACCGGTGGAAAAGTTGAAGTTCTTTTAACAGATGAGATCGATAAAAACACCTTTCAAGGGATGGTCAGGGGTAAAGTCAAAGAAGGGGACAAGATTATAATTGAAGGAAATAAAGTAACTGTAAAAGAGCTTATAGATGAAATAAGGGTATTGGAATTTGACTGTGACCCTTATAAGCTAATGGAAAAATTTGGGCACATACCGTTACCACCATACATTAAACGCGACGATACAAAGGAAGACCACACACGATATCAGACTGTTTACTCAAAAAATGAAGGCTCCGTAGCTGCTCCCACAGCGGGACTTCATTTCACAACAGAATTGATGGAAAAACTCAAGAATAAAGGGGTCGAAGTTGTTGAAATTACTCTAAATGTTGGAATAGGCACATTTAAACCTGTAAAGGCAGATTATATAGAAGATCACAAGATGCACTCAGAAAAATATTTTATATCGGAAGAAGCAAGAAAAAAAATAAACGACCTCAAAAATAAAGGGAAAAAACTTGTAGCTGTGGGGACAACATCTGTGAGAGCCCTTGAGTCGATAGCAACAGATACAGGTTATATAGAAAATTTTGGTGCATTTTCTACTGATATATTTATAACACCCGGCTATAAATTTAAAATTGTGGACAAACTTATAACGAACTTTCACCTTCCAAAATCAACACTGCTTATGTTGGTCAGTGCGTTTGCCGGTTATGACTTTACAATGAACGCTTATAAACATGCAGTTAATAATCGCTATCGTTTTTTCAGTTACGGCGATGCAATGTTTATAGAATAAAATCTTAAAGAGGTACCATGTTTAGTTTTACACTTGAAAACAAAGACACAAAAACAAAAGCAAGAGCTGGCTTGATAAAAACATCTCACGGGGAAATACACACCCCTATTTTTATGCCCGTTGGGACAGTGGGCTCAGTAAAAGCTATTTCACCACATGATTTGTATGAAATAGGTGCAGAAATTATCCTTGGCAATACGTATCACCTGCATTTAAGACCGGGAGAAGAGGTAGTTGAAAAATTTGGCGGACTTCACAAGTTTATATCATGGAAGCGTAATATTCTTACAGATAGCGGAGGATTTCAGGTATTTAGTCTTTCTGAAATGAATAAGATAACCGAAGACGGCGTTCATTTTCGTTCACATCTTGATGGAAGAAAGCTTTTTATCAGCCCTGAGGATTCAATAAGAATACAAACAAAACTTGGCTCTGACATCATGATGGCATTTGACGAATGTGTCCCTTATCCAAGTGAAGAGTCTTATGTAAAAAAATCAATAGATTTAACATACAGATGGGCGAAGAGGTCAAAAGATGCCAGGACAAACCCTGAGCAAGCTTTATTTGGAATCATACAAGGCGGAGTTTACAAGCATCTCAGAAAGCAGAGTGCAGAACAAATCATAAGTCTTGATTTTGACGGTTATGCAATAGGAGGCTTGAGTGTAGGGGAAACAAACGATTTAATGTACGAAATAGCTGATTATACTACTGATTTCATGCCGGAAGACAAACCAAGATATCTTATGGGTGTAGGCACCCCCGAAGATTTACTAAATTGTATTTCTCACGGTGTAGACATGTTTGATTGTGTAATGCCAACACGAAATGCAAGAAATGGACTCCTTTTTACTAATAACGGCAGACTGCATATAAAAAGGACAGACTGGATATATTCAGATGAGCCTATAGATAAAGATTGCAATTGTTATACCTGCAAAAACTTTTCAAGAGGGTATCTCAGGCATCTCTACAAAGCTCAGGAGCTTCTAGCTCTGAGATTAAATTCTATTCACAATCTAACTTTTTATATTTCTCTTGTAAAAGACGCAAGAAATGCTATAAAGGGTGGATATTTTGCTGAATTTAAACAGGAAAAATTAAAAAAAATGAAAATAGGAGGAGACAATGTTTAACAGTATCGCTTATGCAGCAGGGCCAGCAGGTGGTCAAAATCCCATAGGAGCTTTTTTACCTTTAATTTTGATTTTTGTCATCTTTTACTTTTTGTTGATTAGACCTCAACAGAAGAGACAAAAGCAATTGCAACAAATGATAGAGTCGCTTAAAGCAGGGGACGAAGTCGTTCTTGCAAGTGGAATTTTTGGTAAGATTGACAGAGTAGTTGATCAAAGTACTTTCCTTGTGGAAATTGCAAACGGAGTAAAAGTTAAAGTAACTAAGAACGCTATTGCAACAAAACTTGCAGGGACATCAGAGGTAAAGGAGGAGAAATAGTACTATGAAATATAAATTTCGCTGGGCTACAATAGCTGCTATTGTTATTGCTGCCCTTGTAATGATGTTACCGCTAAAAGAAAAAATCAAATTAGGTCTTGACCTTCAAGGTGGGATGCATGTGGTATTAGGTGTAGAAACCGAGAAAGCTGTGGATGGTAAACTTGATACGATTGTAACTCAGCTAAAAAAAGAGCTTAAAAATGCCAACATTAAATACAGTTTTGCACAGAAAACCAAAGATGGCAAAATTAAATTAGGATTTCAGGAAGCTTCCCTTACTGATAAAGCAAGAGACCTGATTACCAAAAACTATCCTTATCTTGTGGATTCTTCACTCAGCAATGACCCTGAAATCTTGGTATTTTCTCTTGACCAAAAAGAGTACGACAAAATTAAAGACTATGCCGTTGAGCAAGCTGTACAAGTTATAAGAAACAGGATTGACCAATTTGGAGTAAGTGAGCCTGTAATTCAAAGACAAGGTAAAAATGAGATCCTTGTCCAGTTGCCAGGTATCACTGACCCTGACAGGGCAATTGACCTCATCGGTAAAACAGCACAACTGAGATTTCATATAGTGGATGAAAATGTAAGTACCCAAGATGCGATAAATGGTAATTTACCTTTTGACGATATCCTTCTTTACTCAAAAGAGTACGACAAAGTGACAGGAAAGCTAAAGCAGGAAATCCCTTATGTATTAAAAAGGGAAGCTGTTCTTACAGGAGAATATTTAACTGATGCCGAAGTGAGAATTTCATCTCAGTTTAATGAACCTTATGTACTTATTAAATTCGATTCGGCAGGTAGCAAACTTTTCGATCAAATCACCGCAGAAAACGTAAACAAAAGACTTGCTATTGTTCTTGACAATAATGTCTACTCTGCGCCTGTAATCAGAGAAAGAATTAGTGGCGGAGAAGCTCAAATTTCTGGTAACTTCACTATGGATGAAGCGAAAGACTTGGCCATAGTACTTAGGGCAGGTAGTCTTCCTGCACCGGTTGTAGTTCTTGAAAACAGGACAGTAGGACCATCTCTCGGTTTTGACTCAATCACTAAAGGGGTCAAAGCGGCTGTTATAGGGTTTTTAGCAGTTATGATTTTTATACTTTTCTACTACAGGGTATCAGGCGTTATTGCCAATATTGCGCTCCTACTAAACTTTATATTAATATTAGGAGTAATGAGTGCATTCGGTGCAACACTTACACTTCCGGGTATCGCAGGTATTATTCTAACAATCGGGATGTCTGTAGACGCAAATGTTCTCATATTTGAAAGAATAAGGGAAGAATTAAGGATTGGACGAACCCCTCTGAATGCAATTGAAGCTGGTTATGAAAAAGCAATGTCAACAATTCTTGACGCAAACATAACCACACTTATTGCTGCACTTGTACTCTTTCAATTTGGAACTGGTCCTATCAAAGGGTTTGCCGTAACACTTTCTATCGGTATCCTGTCTTCAATGTTTACCGCCATCTTTGTTACAAGGACTATCTTTATGACGTTCTTCGGCGGCAAAGACACAAAAAACTTAAGTATATAAAGGGGATGGGATATGGTAGAATTAATTAAATCTAATGTAAACATAGATTTTCTTGGCAAGTCAAAGTTATTCTTTGTCATATCTGGAGCTCTTGTCATATTAAGCCTCTTTTTAATTTTCACTAAGGGCTTCAATTATGGGATAGATTTTGCAGGGGGAACAGTAGTGCAGGTGAAATTTGAGAGCACTCCTGACCTTGACAAACTGAGAAATTCTTTCAAAGATTTGAATTTAGGTGAAATGGTAATTCAGACTTTTGGGGAACCAAATGACATACTAATACGTGTTGAAAAGACATCAGCCGGTCTTAAAGAGACTGCGGATGCAATTCAAACAAAAATAAAGGAAGTTTCAGGTAATCAGAAAATTGTCATCGAGAGGGTAGAGCAGGTTGGGCCGCAAGTAGGTGGACAGCTGAAAAAGAAGGCAATAATGGCAATCATTTATTCTCTTATTGGTATTTTGATATATGTTTCACTGAGATTTGAGTTTATTTTTTCTGTAGGTGCAGTACTTGCCCTTTTTCATGACGTAATTATCACGCTTGGTATATTCAGTCTGCTTGGAAAGGAAATCACTCTTCCTATCGTTGCAGCTCTTTTGACAATTGTTGGTTACTCACTGAATGACACAATTGTTGTTTTTGATAGAATAAGGGAAAAGATAAAAAATAGTGCAGGTAAATTAACTATCTATGAAGTCATAAATAAAAGTATCAATGAAACTTTAAGCAGAACAATTCTCACTTCAGGAACTACCCTTTTAGCTGTACTTGCCCTTTACCTTTTTGGAGGTGAGGTCATAAACGGATTCTCATTTGCACTTTTAATAGGAATAGTTGTAGGTACATACTCATCTATAGGTGTTGCAAGCGCCTTGGTGTACAAAATCAAAAAATAAATAGAGCCGGGCTTTTGCCCGGTTTTTTTATACCACTTGTCCATGTTATCTTACTATCATCACAAAGCTAATTCTTACAGTTATGAAAAAGTTGATTAATCACCACACACTCGTAAGTAAAGATGAAAGTATTTAAATAATATTATGTAGGTTGGTAGAGGTTGTAATGATTATAAAGGTCTTATAAGCTCAATACTTAGCACCAACTTTGAACATAATTTTTTACATTTATCGATAATCTATTGAGATGTAGAAAATAGGTTGATGCCAGAATCTTTGGCGGTTGATTTAAAAATCAATTTGTTATATCATTTGGAATGATCTCTTATTTCATAGTACAGGAGCAGTTATAGTTATGATAGAACATGTTTTGGAGCGCTTTTAATGTCTTATCTCCCTCTTTCCAGGAAATATAGACCACAAAATTTTGATGAGGTAGTCTATCAAGAATTTGTTGTTGATACCCTAAAAAATGCAATAGAGCTTGGCAAAATATCTCATTCATACCTATTTACAGGGCCAAGAGGGGTTGGCAAAACTAGCCTTGCAAGAATATTCGCAAAGGCCATAAATTGTTTAAAGCCTGAAAGTATTAACCCATGTAATATTTGTGACAACTGTAAAGAAATTACAAACGGGACATCAATGGATGTGGTTGAAATTGATGGAGCTTCTAACAGGGGAATTGATGAAATTAGGCAGCTTCGCGAAAACGTAAAATTTGTTTCTGTAAAGTGCAAATATAAAGTTTATATTATAGATGAAGTCCATATGTTAACTGACGCAGCATTTAACGCCCTTCTTAAAACTCTGGAGGAACCGCCCGAATACGTTATCTTTATAATGGCTACAACCGATGCACATAAAATACCAGCTACAATTCTGTCCAGATGCCAAAAATTTGACTTTCAAAAAATTCCTCATGATTTTATGTACAAGTACCTTCAAAAAATTATGGAAAAAGAGGAAATCGTTTATGAAAATGATGCTCTCAATATAATCATAAGAAATTCTGAAGGATGTATGCGGGATGCACTTTCTCTTATTGACCAGGTAATAGCATTCGGTGACAATAAAGTTACCTATAAAGATACTCTTTTCCTTCTTGGCATGTCAGATAAAAAGCTTATAGAAGAACTTTTTAAAAATATTATATATGAAAAGATAGAAGATATTTACGACTTAATTGAAGAAATAGATAGCAAGGGGCTTAATTTCCAGTATGTAGTAAAAACATTGATAGAATATACTCGCATTCTTCTTTTTGGGGTCGCCGGTTCAAAAAAATTTGATAGCCATCTAACTGAAGATGAAAAAGAATTATTTAAAATACTTTTACCAATGGCAACTGAACAAAAACTTTTTGCATTATTCCAAATTTTCCAAAAAACACTCAACGATATGAAAACCCTTACACTCCCAAGATATATTTTTGAATTTGGGATATATAAGGCTTGCAGAATTTCAGAAATAATACCCGTTGGCTCAACTCAGACAAAGCCTGTCACTCAGAAAACATCCGGTCATCAGGCAGAAATAAAAGAGCAATCTGCCCCAAAAGATGAGACAATAGAAGATAAGTGGAATTCCTTCTTGAAAAAGTTAGCTGATATCAAGCCCGCACTTTCAGCAAATCTGAGCCACGGATTTATATCTTCATTCTCAAACGGAAAGCTTACAATAGGTTTCAGCGATGAAAAAAAATTTCATTATGAGTTGACAGCTAAAAGAGAAAATTTCAACCTTGCAAAAGAGTTGCTGCTAAAATACAATGCTGATTTTAAAGATTTTGAAATTATTTTAGACAATAACAATAAAAAAAAAACGATAATTGAAAAAATATATGAAGCGGAAACATTCCAGCAGAGAAAAATGAAGCAAGAAGCAGAAAATGACGAAATAGTCAACCTTATAAAAAATGAGTTTGACTGTAAAATAGATAAAATAACGCTCCTTACAAAATCTTAACTTTATAATTTAGTAAAAAGTAATTAATAAATAAAATGAGGTGAACAGTATGAATATTCAACAGATTATGAAACAAGCACAAAAGATGCAAAAAAAGATGGAAGAAATGCAGGCAGAAGCAGCAAAAGAGGTTGTAGAAGCTAGTGCAGGTGGCGGTATGGTTACTGTTAAAGTAAACGGTAAACAGGAGGTAGTAAGTATTACTATTGAGAAAAGTGTCGTTGACCCGGAAGATGTGGATATGTTGCAGGACTTAATAGTTGCTGCGGTTAATGAGGGGATAAAGAAATCACAAGAAATGCTTCAGGAAAAAATGGCAAGCGTAACCGGTGGGATGGGGCTGAATTTTCCTGGAATGTTCTAATAGATGTTCAAAATAAAATCTTTTGATGATTGCGTTTTTGAGCTTAGCAAATTGCCGGGCATCGGGAAAAAAACGGCGATGCGTCTTGCACTTTATCTACTGAATAAAGATTTGCCTGACATTGAAAGACTATCCAATACCCTTGTAAATTTAAAAAAGAATACACGGATATGCAAAAAATGCTTTGGCATATCAGAGTCTGATATCTGTGCCATATGCGCTGACACCGGGAGAAATAACGACACTATCTGCGTTGTGGAAGAGCCTAAAGATGTTTTTATAATTGAAGCATCTGGCAGATATGATGGACTATATCATGTTTTAGGTGGGAAAATAGCCCCCCTTGATGATATCGGACCTGACAAACTCAGGATAAATGAACTAATCAAGCGCGTAGAATCAGAAAATATTAACGAAATCATTATTGCCACAAACCCGGATATAGAAGGTGAAACTACTGCTATTTATATAAAAAAAAGGCTATCCCATATAAATAAACTGCTTATTACAAGGATAGCAAGCGGCATCCCCATAGGTAGCCATCTTGAATACGCTGACGAGGTAACTATTCTTAAATCTATTGAAAATAGGAGAGAAATGCGTTAGTAGGTTAACGTTCGAAGTAACAAAAGGGATTGCAAATTTATTTTAAGTTTAAAGTTGCAAAATAATATGATATTATAAGTTATAATTTGTTAAATGGGGTATAAATGGACAACCTTTTTTGGTTTTCGGATGAAGGGATTCTTAGCAAGTTTGAGTCCGAACTTGATAGGTTAAAAATAGAATCCAATGCGAAAGCTACTTTTCTTATTGATAAAAATGGACAGCTGATAGGCTCAAGCAAAAATACTGAAAGCTATGACAAAACATCTATCGGTGCCCTTGTGGCAGGAAATGTAGCAGCCACTGGCGGACTCGCCAACCTTCTTGGAGAAAAGGAATTTTCTATACTTTTTCATGAAGGGGAAAATGAGCATGTCCATATAAGCCTTGTTTCAGGAAAATTGATACTTGTTGTTATATTTGACGAATCCACTTCCTTAGGACTTATAAGACTTAGGGTCAAAAAATCTCTCAAAGTGTTTGAAAGACTCCTTATAGAGCTTGAAAAAAATGCTACTCAGGGAGACAAAGAAAATATATTTTCCGATATAACAGAAGACGATATTGATAACTTATTTGACATAGGGGGAAAATAGTGTCCTTCATAAATTATTCTACCAGAGAAATAAATTGTAAAATAGTCTATTACGGCCCGGGACTTTGCGGTAAAACTGCCAATCTTCAATACATTTACGATAAAACCGATCCCAATCTAAAAGGGAAAATGATTTCTCTTGCCACGGAAACAGATAGGACGTTGTTTTTTGATTTTATGCCCCTTAAGCTTGGAGAAATTAAAGGTTTTAAGGTAAGGTTTCATCTTTACACTGTTCCAGGGCAGGTATTTTACGATGCAAGTAGAAAATTGATATTGAAAGGGGCTGATGGCGTAGTATTTGTAGCTGACTCTCAGGTAGACAGGATGGATGCAAACCTTGACAGCTTTGATAACCTTAGAGATAATCTTCAAGAGCATGGTTACGATTTGGATACTATCCCTCTCGTATTGCAATATAACAAAAGAGATCTCCCGGACATCGTCCCTGTAAAAGAGCTTGAAGAAGCTCTCAATTATAGAAATGTAAAGTCGTTTGAAGCAGTAGCGATAAAAGGTGTCGGAGTATTTGAAACCTTAAAGCAGATTGCAAAGGAAATAATCATTAAATTGAAAGGATAACAGGTGCCAAAAGATATAATTATAAATTCAACGGTAAACGAAGTAAGAGTGGCCATACTCGATGGCGGAAGTGTTTCGGAAATATACGTAGAAAGGGCAAGAAACAAAGGGATTGTTGGTAATATATATAAGGGAAAAGTTGTAAAAGTATTACCCGGTATGCAATCCGCCTTTGTTGATGTGGGGCTGCCCAAAGCTTGCTTTTTACATGTCGCAGATGTCTATGTTGAAGATGCTGAACTCTTTTCTCTTTTAGAAGACAGAGTGGTTGATGTTATTGATGAAACTGAAGTTAAATCAAATAAAAATGACAACATATATGTACCCATTGAAGATCTTATTCGTGAAGGGCAAGAGATAACAGTTCAGATTGCCAAAGAGCCAATCGGTCAAAAAGGAGCAAGGATTACTACTCACTTGACGATCCCAGGTAGGCATCTTGTACTAATGCCTACATACGATCACATAGGTGTGTCAAGGAAAATAGAAAATGAAGAGGAAAGGGAGCGATTAAAAAATATTCTAACTGAGATAAAGCCGGCGGGAATAGGGCTTATAGCAAGGACTGTATGTGAAGGCTCCAATATTGATGATTTAAAGGCAGACCTTGATTATCTTATGAGACTTTGGAATAAAACCAGTGACCTTGCCAAAAAAACGTCTGCACCATCATTGCTTTATGAAGACCTCGATCTCATTTATAGAACCTTAAGAGATTATACAAACGAAGATGTAAAAAAGATTATTGTTGATAATAAAAGTGAGCTTTTAAAGATAAAGGAATTTGTAAGAGAGTTTCTCCCCAACGCTCATTTGAAGATTGAGCTTTACGAAGGGGAATTGCCTATTTTTGACTATTACAATATTGAAATTGAGTTAAACAGACTTACAGACAGGAGAGTGTGGCTCAAGTCCGGCGGTTATATCGTTATTGACCAGGCTGAAGCATTAACCGTTATAGATGTAAATACCGGGAAATATGTAGGAAAGCGGAATTTTGAAGAAACCATTCTTAAAACAAACATAGAAGCAGCAAAAGAGATAGCTTGGCAGCTCAGATTAAGAAATATTGGTGGCATAATTATCGTAGATTTTATAGATATGGAGCGTGATGAGCATAAAGAAAAAGTCCTTAAAACATTGGAAGATGAACTTGCTAATGACAGAGCTAAGGCATCGGTTGTCAATATATCCCCACTTGGTCTATACGAAATTACACGAAAAAGGGTTCAAGAAAGCTTAACAAAAATTCTAACAGAGCCTTGCCCTTATTGTGAAGGTAGAGGCGTTGTAAAATCTAAGATAACTATCTGCTATGATATAATGAGGGAATTAAGAAGAATAGCACCATACTTTACAAAAAAAAGTATAATGGTTGAAGCTCATCCGGACATAGTAGACATGATTTTAAGTTACGAAAGGGAAAGTATTGATGATATAGAGTTAATGTATAATATCTCAGTAGAAATAAAATCAAACGAAACATACCATTTGGAACATTACGAAGTAGTTCCTTACTAAATATTAAGGATTGTTATGTACAAGAGAAAAGATGGCTATTATAAAATGGCCAAAGCAGAGGGCTACAGCTCTAGGGCTGCATATAAATTAAAAGAGATAAACGATAAATATAAGCTTATCAAAAAAGGTGACACCGTACTGGACGCAGGTTGTGCACCGGGGGGATGGCTCCAGGTACTTTCTGAAATTGTAGGAAACAGTGGTAAAATTGTCGGTGTGGATATCCTTGATATCAAAAATGTTAAAGGAGAAAATATTCACTTTATCAAAGGGGATTTGACTGAAGCTAAAACACTTGAAGAGGTTTTGACATATTCCAACCGGTACCATACCGTAGTTTCCGATGCTGCACCAAATACTTCAGGCCAAAAGATTGTTGACCATATGAACAGTCTTGAGTTGGTTAAAACAATATTCAATTTCACAAAAAAAGTGCTTGTAAAAAATGGTAATTTTTTATTCAAACTCTTTGACGGAGAGGATAGAGACGATTTTATAAAAGAGCTAAAGAATTATTTTAAAAATGTAAAGATATTAAGACCTGATGCTACACGTAAAAATTCTTTTGAAATATATGTAATTTGTCAAGGTTTTTCGGGTAATGAACAGTAAGATTTTATCTGAAATACTTAAAAAAGTGGAAAATGGCAACCTGTCAGCAGATGAAGCACTTAAAGAGCTTAAAATTGCCGAGATGAGGGGAAAAGATTTTTTTATAGACACACTTAGGAATCTTAGACAGGGGTTTGAAGAAATTATTTATGGTAAACACAAGAGTAAGTTTCAAATCGAAAAGATTGCAGAACAATACCTAAATAATAATGTAAATTTTCTCTGCACCGGACTTGATGATGATAAGATGAATTATCTAAAAGGAAAGTTTCCGGATTGTGAATTTCTACATCATGCTTCAATGATGAGAAAAGTTTATACACCTAAAAAAATCAAGGGTCATGTTTGTATAGTGACAGCCGGGACTTCAGATTTAAAGGTTGCCTATGAGGCACAAGAAACACTTAACACATTGGGTGCAAAAAGTGAAATTTACGCTGATATCGGCGTGGCAGGAATGCATAGAATATTTGAATTCAAAGATAGAATAGAAAAATCAGACGTGCTCATAGCTATTGCAGGGATGGAAGGTGCACTCCCTTCCGTATTAGGTGGAATGTTTGCCATGCCTATTATTGCCGTCCCTACTTCTGTAGGATATGGGACAGCACTTAATGGCTTTACCCCGCTTTTTGCAATGCTCACAAGCTGTGCTTCGGGTATCTTGGTCACTAATATAGACAACGGTTTCGGAGCAGCCATGGCAGCGTTTAGAATTTTAAAGGGGAAATATGATTAAACATTTCTCTGAAGAGTCAATACTATTGCTTGATAAACCATTAAACGAAGTTGAGTATGTAGTCTTTGACCTTGAAACAACGGGAATTTTTCCCGAAAGAGGGGATAGGATAATTGAAATTGGCGCTGTAAAAATTAAGAACAATTTCAAAATATCTAAAACAAAATTTCATAGACTTATAAAAACAACACAAACAGTAAGCGACAGCTCTTTTGAAATTCACAAAATTACTGAAGATGAGCTCAAAAATGGTGAAGAAGAGTGTGTAGCAATATACGACTTTATCGATTTTGCAAGAGGCTCTGTGCTGGTTGCTCATGATGCTTCCAAAGATATGGCATTTTTAAAACATTCCCTTAAAGATTATTTTGTAGAAAATCCATTCGATATCGTTATTGATACCCTTTCACTATCCAAAAAAATAGCACCCTTAGCCTCCGGCCACAGCCTTGATGCAATAATTGAAAGATACAGTTTAAGGGGTAAATCAGGGTTTAAAAGGCACAGAGCACTTTACGATGCGGAAGTTACTGCACTTTTTTTCAGATTTGGCGTCAAAAAGCTCTTTAAAAACCAATGTTTTTCACTTTTTGAGCTGATTGAGTTTTTGGATAGAAGAAAATAAAAGGGGGAGATTCCCCCTTTTTAAATTATTTATTTTGTTTCCGAAGCAGGACAGCTGGCACACTTTGGTGACTCGGAAGAAGCAGCACTACATGCTGATTCCTTGTTGGCACTGTTGCCATTCGATTTTCCTTTATAGTCGGTTACATACCAACCGCCACCCTTTAAATGGAAACTTGACAAAGATATAATCTTTTTAGAATCGCCGCCACACTTAGGGCATTTTCTGCTCTCATTTAAGGCCGATATTTTCTCCATTAACTGAAAGAGGTTATTGCACTTAGAACATCTGTACTCATAAAGTGGCATCTTCACACCTCCGCTTTTTTATATTTTCAGCGAGATAATATGTTTAAAAATACAAAAAAAATCAAGTAGTTTAATTAAAAAGCAATATTTGTCAAAAGGTTCAGAGAATATTTACACTCTTTATTAAATAAAATATACAGTCATTTCAACCTTGCCTCATTTTATATAAGAATTTAACATAACACCCACAGTGGTTAGAAAAGATAATTTACCACAGAGCATACGGAGGGGCAGGGGAAAAATATCCAAATTTTAAAAAGCTTAAACAAAGACTATTTGCCCTTCAAGGTAAAAAACCAGGCTAAACAAAAGTCAAATTTTCTCTTAAAGATGCAAAAAATGGAGTGACGACTAACATAACCCCTTTGACAAAAGTAAAAATAGTTATAAGATATTTTATGCTATTAGAATTTATAATTTATTTATTCTACGGGCTTTCTTTCTTTATAATGGGTTTTGCAATACTCCTTAAAGATAAAAGGTTTAGTCGCCTTGAAATTGCGAATACTCTTAGGCATTTAGCTTTTTTTGCCATACTGCACGGAATTCACGAATGGTTAGATCTTTATTTATTGACTAGCAAAATTTATATGAGCAATGAAATATTCTTAATATGGCACAAGTATAAGTTTGCCTTACTCTTAATTTCCTTTTTATTTTTGTTTTACTTTGGATTTAAGTCACTTTTGATTGTGTCTTCTATAAATATTAACAAATCAATTAAGACATTTTTGGTATCTGTTATGGCACTGATTGCGTTGCCAACTTATATTTACTCTTTTCAAATAAGTAATGACAGCCTTATAAGATATATCTTCGGATTCTCTTCAGCTACCTTGTCAGGCCTTGTTTTTATAATACTATCGCACAGATATGCCAAAAAAAATATTTCAAGTTACAAAAATCTTCTTAAATGTGGATATCTTTTTATTGGGTACGGTATTTTCAGCGGATTAATAACATCGGATTATTTAATTGATAAACTTGCCGTAATTTCTATAAGAGGATTATTGGCAATTTTTATTTTTATTTTCTTGTTCAGATTTTTGAAGGTATTCGACGATGAATTTATTCAAATATTAGAAGATAATCTAAATAAATCTGCCCTCAATGACAGGTTCTCTTCAATAGGTAAACTTGCTATGGGAATTGCTCACGAAATAAATACCCCACTAACTAATGCTACTATGGTGATAGAAATCCTTAAAAGTAAACTTGAATCTAATAATCCAAAAGTTATGGAAAAATTAAATTCTCTTGAAAAAAATATAGACAGGGCTGCCAAAATAGCTAAGGAATTGTTACTCTTCTCAAAAAATGATAAAATTGAGTTATTTGAAATAGTCAATATTTCTGAAATTATTGAAGGCATAAAGTTTTTTATTAAAAATCATCCGAAATTTAAATATGTCAGATTTGATATAAATTCCGACTTTGGATTTGAATGCATACCACACAAAATTGAAGAGCTTCTTGTCAATTTGATTCTAAATGCTTTTGATGCTACTCCGGAAAATCCCGAAATCGTAATATCTGCTGACAGTACTGATAGATACGTTCATTTGTATGTACAAGATAACGGAATAGGGATAGATGATTCTATTAAAAATAAAATTTTTGACCCTTTCTTTACAACTAAAAAACCTAACGAAGGGACTGGACTTGGACTATATTTATGTTATAATATTGTCAAAATTCACAAAGGGATAATATCCCTTGAGCAAAGGGAAGATGGCAAAACAACTTTTGCAATAAAATTACCGAGGTATCAAGATTAGAAAGTCAATTTTAATTTTTGATGACGATAGGGAAGTATTAGAAAACTTAAAGGAATTACTTGAGAATAATACTTTCGAAGTTTACACTGCATCAACTCAAACGCAAGCCTTTGAAGTAATTGAGCTTGAGAATCCAAACGTTTTGCTGCTTGACTATTTGATGCCAGAAATTGATGGTATATCTTTTCTTAAAAAGGTAAGGGAAACCAATAAATTTATACGCATCATATTAATAACGGCATTCTCGACTGTTGAGCTTGCAGTAGAGGCGATAAAAAAGGGTGCTAATGACTTTATTTCAAAACCTTTTAAAAAGGACGATTTGATAATAAAAATTAATAAATCATTGGAAGAGCTTAGATTTATGATTAAGTGTTGTGAAAAAAACCAAATAGACGATATTCTTTCCTGTCTCTCAAATAAAATTCGTAGAGATATTCTTGTTATGCTGATGAAAAGTGAAGAAATGCGTTTTATGGATATAGTCAGAGAGCTTAACTTGGAAGACCACACAAAGCTAAATTTTCATATCAAAAACCTTATTAAGAGTGGACTCGTAAAACATACGGAGCATAGTTACAAAATTACCGACTACGGTATTAACGCCCTTCAGTGCATTAACAAACTTATTTAACTATTATTGTGAAATATATTTCACATCACAGCACTAATTGTGATTTTCTTTTATCTGGAATTAATATCCATACAATACTAATGTAGGTTACGGGAAACTTTTTTAATTAATTAGACGGAGGTTTATATGAAAAAAGTTTTGATGCTTTGCGTAGTGTTTGCTTTTGTTATTTCTGCATCAGTATTTGCTGCGGAAAAAAGCAAAGAAAATGGTTACGTTGGTTCAGAAGCTTGTAAAAGCTGCCACGCGGATATTTACAACTTATTTGTAGAATCAGGACACCCTTACAAGCTTAGAAAAGCAGAACTTGCTAAAAAAGCAGGCTTGCCTGTGCCAAAAGGTTACACATGGGACGATATCTCTTATGTAATCGGTGGAAAAACTAAAAAGGCAAGATATATCGGACTTGACGGTTACATTATTACTACCGATAAAGAAGGGAATAAAATGCCTACTCAGTATAACTTGGCTGACGGTTCTTGGGTCAATTATCATGCAGGTCAAATTACCCCTTACAAATGTGGTCCTTGCCATATGACCAATTACTCTCCTGAAGGTCATCAAGATGGAAGACCCGGTATGATAGGTACATGGTCATTTGACGGTATTCAGTGTGAAGAATGTCACGGACCTTCTTCCGCGCATGCAGCCGATCCTAAAGCAGTTAAGCCAATTGTTGACACAAGCTCAAAAGCATGCGGTAAATGCCACATTAGAAGCTCTGCTGATAAAATCCCTGCTTCAGGTGGATTTATCAAGCACCATGAACAGTATAATGAACTGTTAGCAGGTGGTCACAAAGATTTAAATTGTGTAGAATGTCATGATCCTCATGCAAAAACTGCAGTAAGTATCAAAACTGATTGCTCAAGCTGCCACAGCGAAATAGCTGCTAAGTATGAAAAAACAATTCATGGTAAGAGCAAAATTGACTGTAAAAGCTGCCATATGCCAAAAGCTGCTAAATCAGCTTTGAAAACAGATGACTATGCTGGCGATGTAAGATCTCATATATTCAAAATCAATACATCTGCTGACTACTATATGTTCACTGAAGATGGCAAATTAGCTAAAAATGAACTTAGCCTTGAATATACTTGTAAATTATCCGGATGCCATGCAAGCATGAGTAAAAAGGATGCTTCAAAATACGCTAAGAAAATTCACTAAAATCTAAAATAGGAATTTAAAAAAGCCCGCTTTAGCGGGCTTTTTTTATAGAATATCATCTGTCTCTTTTGGTTTATACTCTAAAATCTCGATAAAATTTTCAATATCTTTTTTTGGGATATTCCCCTTTTCAGGGATATTTAAAACTTTTACCTTTTTATAAAAATTCCACATATCAAGTTCAATAATATCGCCTGGAGAAACTTTATAGGAAGGTTTAACCTTTTTTCCATTAACATAAATAAAACCTTCGTCAGCCGCCTCATTTGCAACTGTTCTTCTTTTCAACAAAAATGATACTTTAAGAAACTTATCTATTCTCATTAGTTCATGTATTTTACAAATATAGTTTTTTTATGCTCTTCAAGCCAATTGTCATAAACTTTTTGATATTGAGCTTTTTTAAGTTTGTCAACTATTTCACTTTTTAACTTCTCATCTATATCGTATTTAGACTTAAAGTTTTCCACAAAGAAATATTTAACAACATCGCCATCTTCTATCCTTACAATATCCCCCTTTTTAACATCTTTAAATTTTTCCTTTAAATTATCGGGTAAAAAACCCAACTTAATGTTTCCAATATAGCCGCCAGATTTAGCTGACTTGTCAGTGGAATATTTTATTGCCAAATCAGCAAATGAGGTCTTCCCTAACTCTTTTTTCAAATCATCTTCTTTATCTTTTTCTATAACTATCATTCGAAGCTCAAAACTATCATCTAAATCCAAAATTGAGTTATTTTCATCAATGTACTTTTTTATATCCTCTTCTGCCACAACTAACCTTGGTAAGATAACTCTTGAGTTAAGTCTCGCATTAATTATGTCCATTTTTATCTGCCACTTATATTTTTGAAAAGTCAAGTCTTCCTTCTCTAAAAGCTGCTCGAGCTGCTCTTTGGTAATATTATTTTTTTCAAGTATCTGATTTATTGCCATATCAACTTCATCTTCACCTATTTTTATCCCTTCCCTTTCAGCAGCAATTTCAATAGTGTATTGATTTACCAAAAACTCTAAAACACTTTGGTAATATTTTTTCAACAAATCATTTCTTTTTTGCTCATCTTCCACAGAATAAATCTCTTTAACCTTTTTAGGGTTAAACGACTCAACTTCATATTGGGTAATTATCTTATCTCCAACGATAACTAGTATTTTGTCAATTGTTTTTGCTTGAATTGTCAGACTCAAAAGTAAAATTAACACCACCAATAATTTTAATCTCAGCATTTTTTCTTAACTCCTTTATTAAATTTTCTATTAAATCATTCTGTTTTGACTCATAAACTTTAGAGTAAATCTCCCCTGATGCCTCTTCAAATGTACCACTTACAGTGCTTTTAGCGATATCCCTCAGTGAAAAAATATGATAACCGTAGTCAGATTTAAGAACAGGGCTGACTTGTCTTATCCTCATTTTCTTCACATATTGAAAGACTTCCGGCATAACATCCAAATCAATATAACCCATATCACCACCTTTTTCAGCATATGGGTCTTCAGAGTAACTTTCAGCTATTTTTTTAAAAGAATTTCTCTGTCTAAGAAGCTCCCTTGCTTTATCCGCCTTTTTCTCATCGGTTGTAAATATGTGCCACACATTATAAAGCGTCTTATTAACCTCCGTCTTACTCATATTGTCATAATACGCTTTCAAATCTTCTTCCGTTACTTTAACCTTTTCTTCTACAAGCTTATTTAAATAGGCTTGCACCACCATATTCTCATATATTATTTTTTCTATCTGAGCAATGTCAGGCTGTATCTTACCTGTAAAAATGGATAAGCTATCCTCTTCCGCCCCTTTATTAAACTTTTCAACCACCTTTTTAATCCTTTGTCTATCTATATTTATCCCCGCTTTTTTTGCTTCTCGTAAAAGTAAAATATGATTTATAAAGTCATTTAATATTTTGTCTTTGATTTCAGTATTTTCCACCTCTTTTTCGTCCATCTCTTGCAGGAGATAATATGCATAATTTATAATATCTTCATTGTAATATGGTTTATTATCAATAATTAGTACAGGTTTTTTAGTATTTAACTCTATATCTTTCTCGTTTTTTGCTTCATCACTTTTATCCGAACACCCGATAAATAATATCAAAAAGAGTAAAAGAAAAAGTTTTTTCATGTATATTTTACCACCCTTAAACCTAACTTCAGATAGATATTTTATTTAGCTAATAATTCACTATTTTTCAGTATTTCATTTAAATAATCAAGCATTTTAAATGTATTCTCAAATAATATTACAGATTCCGCTCCTCTCACCGTAAATTCAAAGCTACCCGTAAAAAGCCCCGTAATATTCAGTTTCTTCATAGCTTCCAAAAACATATTCGGGTCTAAGAATGCTGTTTTTTCATGAAATTGAAGTTTTACTTTTCCAGAAAGAATTATAATTTTAACAACATTAAGCATTGACGCAAGATTTCTTATTAACATAATCCACAGTAAATTTTCTACCGGCTCAGGAAGACTTCCGTAAATTGAGCGTATTTCATCATAAAGATAATTATAATCCTCTATATTTGTTATTTCTGCAATTCTATTGTAGTAATTGATTCTGACTTTCGGATCTCTGATATACTCAGCAGGTATGAAATAAGGGTATGAAGACTGAATCTCTGTCTTTACAATATTTCTTTTAACCCCTTTTAGTTCATTTACAGCTTCTTCAATAAGTTGCAAATAAAGCTCATACCCTATATTTACTACAAATCCCGACTGCTCTGCACCAAATAAATCTCCGGCTCCCCTAAGTTGCAAATCGTAAGACGATATCTTAAAACCACTCCCCAAATCACTTAATTGCTCCACAATCTGAATCCTTTTTTTGGCAAGCTGTGATAAGCCGTTAAAGTTTTTTATGTAAAGATAGCAGTAACCTCTTCTGGTAGACCTGCCCACACGCCCTTTTAACTGATAAAGCTGAGCAAGTCCAAAATTTTCAGCGTTTTTAATAATGATACTGTTGGCATTTGGAACATCTATCCCATTCTCAATAATCGTAGAACAAACGAGTATATCGGTATCACCATCGTAAAATTTTTCAAGAGATTTCTCCACCAAATTTGAGCTCATCTGTCCATGTGCCACATCTATCCTTGCAAAAGGGATAAGCGCTTTTATCCATGCTGCAGTTTCATTTATTCTGGCAACATTATTTTCAAGAAAATATACCTGCCCACCTCTTTTTAATTCATATTCAATTGCCCCCTTAACCTCTTCATCATGGCTGACAAGCTTTGTCACTATTGGGAGTCTGTCAACAGGCGGTGTTTCTATGACACTTATATCCCTTACGCCTGACAAAGACATTTGCAATGTCCTCGGGATAGGGGTAGCACTCATTGAAAGAACATCGATATTTGATTTCATATTTGTTATTTTTTCTTTATGCGATACTCCAAACCTCTGCTCTTCATCAACTATCAAAAGCCCTAAGTCCTTGAAGATTACGTCTTTTGACAACAGCCTGTGGGTACCTATGATAATATCTATCTTACCTTCAGCAAGCTCAGCTAAAATTTTTTTAATATCCTTATTTGTTCTAAATCGTGATACATAATCTATTGTAAACGGAAGATTTTTCATTCTTGAGGAAAATGTGTCATAGTGCTGCTTAGCCAAAATTGTCGTCGGACATATTACCGCCACTTGTTTGCCACTGGATGCAGCTTTGCATGCAGCTCTGATAGCCACCTCAGTCTTACCAAAACCGACATCACCACAAATTAGTCTGTCCATCGGTCTGTCCGATTGCATATCCGAATACACATCGTAAATTGCCGCCAATTGATCCTCTGTTTCTTCATATTCAAAGCTATCTTCCAACATATTTAGATAAGTATTGTCTTCTCCATAGAAGGCTTTCCCTCTTGTTGCTTTTCTCTCTGCATAAAGCTTAAGAAGGTCCATGGCAATTTTCTTGGCACTCTTTTTTGCCTGTTGCTTCAGATTTGCCCACTTTGCACTTTTAAGGCTATTTAACTTTGGCTCCGTATGACCTGAGGCGAAATACTTTTGAATTTGTGAAATACTGTCAATGGGGACATATAGTATCTCGCCACCGCTGTATTCAAGCTCTAAAAAGTCCCCCTCAACACCACCAATCTCCTTATGAGCAAGGCCTTTATAAAGTCCTATACCATAATCGATATGGACTACATAATCCCCCGCCTGCAAATCGGTAATATTGGTTTTGAATGCATCTTTTTTGGATATAGTTTTTTTTCTCTTTTTTGCAAAACCAAATATTTCAAAATCGCAGGCAAGAAAGATTTTATCTTCTTCGTCAATAAATCCGCCGGAAAGCCTCTTTTTTAAAAGGTACACACCACTTTTCAAGCTATCTTCATACGATTTTATCTCATTGACATAAATATGATGGTCATTTAAAAAAGTCTTTAAAACCTCTTCAAACTTTTTGTTATCAATTGCCACAATAATTTTGAATTCTTTATAACCTTTCAATATATCAATAAAACTTTCAATAGAGTGATAGATATTGTTCTTTTCATAACTAAGCTTTAATGCCATATTTTTGTAGTTTTCCACTACAGTCGGACTGCCAGAATAATCCACCATTACCGTAACATTATTTTCAATGAGCCTGCCAAAATCTTTTTTTCTCAAAAAATTATTAATCAGATAGTCGTCCACATCTTTAAGCCTTTCTTCAAGGTTATAATAAAAATTATCAAGTGATTCTTGAATATCATCAAAGGCAAAGATAATCTCTTTTTCACCGGCACAATAGTCAAATATGGTATCCATCTTTTGATACACATAAGGTGCATACCAAAAATAGCCCCCAAATTTTCCAAAGTTTTCAAACTTTTCCTTTATTTGAATATTGGGAATCTTTTTTGAAATCTCAGCAGATTCATATATCAAGTCTGTAGCAGGTAGAAGTGTAAATTTTTCAAGAGATTCCACAGGCTTGAAATTATCAATATCATACGTATATATAGACTCTATCTCTTCATCAAAAAACTCAACTCTCACAGGCAAATCTGACGTAACAGGGTAGACATCAAATATATCCCCTCTAAAGGCAAATTCACCTTTATCCGTAACCACTTCAACGTTAACATAACCAAGTATATCAAGATAGTATATTATTTCATCTCTGGACAACTCATCAGAAATTTTAAACTCAAGAATTGACTCCTTAAAAACATCTTTGGTTGGCAAAAGTTTTAATAAACTGTAGAGTGTGACCAGTATGATATTCCCTGATGTTTTTGAAAGCCTGTAAAGAGTCTTTACCCTTTCGCTGATAACGTCAGGCATTATCCTTACCATTTCAAAAGGTTGGATGGTATATTCCGGAAACCTTAAGTAGCTGTCCTCACCAAAGAAAAATGAAAAATCGCCTGACAATTTTTCAAGCTGCTGTGTATCTTTGACGACAACAAAAGTGTTTTTACCCTTATCTCTTATTTTTTTTAAATGATATGAAAGGGATGCCCCCCAAAGATTAGAAATTGTATTCATTTGCAATATTTTCGGATAACTTCCTCTATGATGTTGGTTGTGGCAAAATTTTCTTCAAAATTTAAAGAAAAAACTTCCCCACCGTTATCAAGCACTATATCGGAGCCAACAATTTCATCCACCTTCCAATCCCCCCCTTTTACAAGTATATCAGGGACAAGAAGTTTTATTAAATTGTATGGAGTGTCCTCTTCAAAATACGTTACATAGTCAACAGGCTTAAGCCCGGCAAGCATCTCCATACGCTCATTCAACTTATTAATGGGGCGTTTTTCCCCTTTCAATCTTTTGACTGAGTCATCACTGTTAACACCGACAACAAGTATATCTCCAAGCTTTTTAGCTTCTTCAAGATACCTTAAGTGGCCGATATGTAAAATATCAAAACAACCATTCGTAAATACTACCTTGCCATTAATATCATTTAATCTGTCTTTTAATCTATCGGGAGATAAAACCCTCTCTCTTGCAAGCACTTTTACCCCTTACAATCTTACTATTAAATCGGAAAACTGCCCAAACATCAATTCATCTACCAATTCACATATTATATGAGCAGCCTGGATGTGAACTTCCTGGATTCTTGCTGTAGTTTTACAGTCCACATTAAAAAGTATGTCGCACAGACCGTTCATTTTACCACCATCTTTTCCTGAAAAGCCTATCGTTTTTATGTTATTTTTTGCAAGATATTTTAATGCTCTCAATACATTTTCAGAATTACCGCTCGTTGAAATTCCCAATGCTATATCGTTATCATTTACAAGAGCTTGCACCTGCTTCAAAAATATATCATCAAAAGTATAGTCATTACCTATCGAAGTCAAAACTGAGGTATCTGTTGTAAGAGCTATCGCCGGCAAAGGTGGCCTTTCCATTTTAAATCTGTTTACAAACTCAGCAGCAATATGCTGTGCATCAGCAGCAGACCCCCCGTTGCCAAAAATAAACAATTTCCCACCACTTACAAAAGTTTTGGCTATCTCTACCGCAATAGATGACAGCACAGGGATACTTTCAGCAAAAAATTTATTCTGAGTCTCCTGAATCTCTTCAAATATATCAGTGATAAACTTTTCCATCACGCCTCCAAATGATAATATTAAAGTTTTTGAGCCGCTTTCGTCGCCAAAATTGATCTTTCCCCTTTAAGGAGTGTCACCGCGGCAGCTATCTCATCATCTTTAAATCTATCCATAACATAAGTAAGCCCGTTTGTGTAGTAGTCAATATAAGGGTTATCAATTTGATTAGGGTCACCTGTCAACACAATTTTTGTCCCTTCACCTGCTCTTGTAAGTATTGTTTTAATTTCATGTGGGGTCAGATTTTGAGCTTCATCCACTATAAAGTATTGATTGGGGATACTTCTACCTCTGATATATGTTAATGCCTCTATCTCTACAAGGTTCTGCTCAAAAAGCTCTTTATACGTAGACTGTTCATTTGTGTTTTCAAGGATAAAGCTTAAATTATCGTAAACAGGCTGCATCCAAGGGGCAAGCTTATCTTTTATTTCACCTGGGAGAAAACCCAAATCTTTCCCCATCGGGAAAATTGGTCTTGATACCAAAAGCTTACGATACTTCTTCTCATCTATAGTCTTTGCAAGCCCCGCTGCAATAGCCAAAAGGGTCTTACCTGTCCCTGCAATACCTGCAATACAGACAAGCTTTATAGAATCATTGGTCAAAGCATCGTAGAGAAATCTTTGCTCGGAATTTCTGGCAATTATCCCCCAAAGTCCATCCTTATACTCTTTAATCTTAACCAAACCATTACTTATTTTATCAAATCTTACCAACACACTCTTCTTGGGATTCAATTCAGACTCTACCCTCAAATATTCATTTGGTAAAAATTCTTTTTCTAACTTAACAACCTCATTGTTGTATAGTTTGTCGACAAGCTCATCTTTAATAGCAATTACTTTTGTACCCTCAAAAAATCTATCTGTCTCAACTCTATCTTTCTCATAATCGATAGATTTAATCCCTAAAACATCGGACTTGATTCTGAGATTTGCATCTTTTGTAACGAATATGACCTCTTTTTTCTCATGCTCCTGCAACCATAGCGCTACTGAAAGTATAAGATTATCTGCTTTGTCTTTTATCAAATCACTTGAAATTTTAGATGCAAGATGATCATTGCACACATTGACCCGAACAGTTGTCCCGTTTTCAAGCTTGACCCCTTCCCTCAAATCACCCTCTTTTCTAAGCTCGTCAAGAAATCTTGCAATATACCTTGCATTATAGCCGGTCTGATCCATATTTTTTTTGAAATAGTCTATCTCTTCGATTACCGTAATGGGAATATTGAGTGTGTCCCCATTAAAGCCATAAACCGCATTCGGATCATAGAGCAACACATTAGTATCAAGCACATAATTAGTCATTTTCCACCCCTTTAAAGAATCCCTTTAAAAAATTTTTGTAGTGCAGGATAAGTTTTTATAACACTTAAAGCTGCACTTTTATAACCTTCACTTAAATTGTCAAATCCATATTTTGCTCCTGCCAATGCACCTGTTACCGCGCCTATTGTATCAGCATCACCACCGAGATTAACTGCTTTTACCAAAGCCTCCTCAAAACTGTTTGATTCGAGGTTAACATGCAAGGATGTTTGCAGTGTAGTCACACAGTAGGCAGTCGTAGTATAGAAAACGGGATTTTCAAAAATCTCATTAATATCACTTATCATATCATAATATCTTATCTTTGCCAGTCTTAAGCTCTCGGCAAAAGAATATCCATAGATTAGTTTTTTCAAAATATAAGTGTAGATCATATTTGTAAAAATACTCACCGGATGCCCATGGGTAACAGCGCATGAATTAGCGCTTGCCTCATCAAGCTCTCTGTCAGTTTTTTTCAAATAATAAGGGACTATAACTGAAGAGCGCATAAGTGCACCATTTCCATTTGAGCTTCTGTCAGTGCCCGCCCTTTCAGAAATCAAAGCCTCCTTAGTTGTATTACCATACCCAAAAGATCTGCCATCAGGGGTGTACCTACCTTCGTAAAACCATCTTAAATAATGCTTTCTTTCATTTTCCGTGTTTACTTTGCCGTCCGACTCATATAAGGAAAATGCTAAAGCTATCAACATCGAAGTATCATCACTCCAGATTATCTTTTTTATTTCCGTAACACATTTTTCATTTAGTTTTAAAGGCGGATACGGTTGAATATTCCCCTTTGTACCTTCTAAAGGTAGCCCAAGCATATCTCCAAGGATATTCCCGGCAATCATCCCCCTGACCCTGTCTACAATTTCGACATCAGTTTCATTAAGCACTGACAAGACCTCTTTTGAGTGCAGGCAGTCAGATATTTTATCAAAATTTTCATTGCACCTATCTGTCAAAATCGTCTCCGAGCTTTACCTTTAGCTTACTTTTGCTCACAAAAAAGTTTCCACCTTTGAGAACAAGTTCAGGAAATCTGATACCTGAATACACAGGTATTTCATTTATTGTTGCATACTCCATGGCATATGAAAGCAAAGATATATTATCGGTAATAATAGGCTTTTTGGAGTTGTCTTTCATAAAAGCTAAATTTTCATATATACGAACATCATTTAAGTTACCATTGAAATCATCTTTGTGAAAGAATGATAAAATATCAAACTCTTTCTGACTCAACAACTTACCAATAATCCCTTTTGCTATTTTCTCCACATCCGGTATATCTTTTTCAAATATCTCATATGGCACTATCTGCAGCTTATACCGCTCGGTTTGCCATTTTTTAAAGAAATAAGTAAACTGTATATTACCGTAGTAATTATCATCCAAAATATTTTTTAAGTCATTATATTCAATATAATAAATAGTATCTTTATGTTTTATTTTAGATTCGCCCAGAAGTTTTTCTGTCAATTTATTTAATACACTCTTTATCTTTGTAAAAACCCTCACAGAAGTAAAAGAAAGCTCATCCCTCAAATCAAGAGTTTTGTGAATCTCTGCAACCGAGCTTTCCAACCTCTTTCTTTTAAAAACATTAAGCTTTGAATATTTTTTAGTCTCCTCTTTAGGTGATAATGGCTTCCGTCCACTATATACACACATTTTCAGAAAACCCGAGCTCAAATCAAACGACTCAGGGACTACAATCTCATTATTTGAAAAAAACGGGCTTTTTGCTCTTGTCTTGTAAATAAGTCTTAAAGTATCATCTAAATTTTCGAGTTCATCATATATTTTCATAAACTGGCTAATAAAATTCAAAAAAATCATCTGAGCCGCAAGAAATAGAAGAGAAATATGTTCTAAAAACTCAGGTTCAAATATGTACGTTTCATCAATACGATCCGCCTTTTCATCAGCCTCTTTTATAAATTCCTTAATCTCATTCTCAGAAATCTCAAGCATAGATATTTTTGGATTTTTCAACTTTTTCTTTTTATCTTTAAGAAAGCGAAATTGTGAGTAATTTAACTTTAGCAGTGACTCCCCTGCATTTAAAGATTCAAAAGCCATATGGTAAGTACTCAAGCTACCATAAACTTTACCCCACAAAAGCTTAACAGAAGGGGAATAGACTCTGAAGCTTGCATGAGCAAAAATTACTGACAAAACTTCAGGAATACTGCTTAATATTGAAGCTGTCAGAGGTGTAACTGTAAAAGGGAAAATATCCTTGAAAATAGAGAAAAAATAAAGATTATCATAGTCAGCGCTGTCATTTCTGCAAATACTATATTCTACACCTGAAAGAGGCCTATTTATTAATATTTTGTCTTTCAATAACAATTTTTCATAACTATCTACTAAGGTAATATCAACCAGGTCTTTTGTACCTTTAACGACTTTTGCGCTAAATGTTTGGCCTATATTTTTCTCAATGTCAGACAAAAGCTCTGAAAGTTTTGTAAACTCACTGTCTTTTAAAAACTTTTCCCCTTTTATGACTCTTACAAAATCCTTATAAATCCCTTTTAATAGTAAGATACTATTTTCTTTATATTTAACAAAATGATAACCAAAATTATCAAAGTAAAAATTATAACACTCAATAATTTCATTCTCATCAACTTCACTGACAATGCTTAAATTTAGGGTTAGAATTATATCTTTAACTAGTTTATCCATACCCATTTTTACAACAATAACAACATCAAATCAACACATATTGAACAGTCCAGTTATGTTTCACTTATGCAAATAAAAAATATCTTATTGAAGTTTTATACAAAAATAACTAAAAGAGTTTAAGTATGCTATTTTCAGGAGAAAATATGGAAAAATTAATTGAAAAAGCTTCTGTTTTGGTTGAGTCCCTCCCATATATAAAAAAATTTTATGGGAAAACCATCGTCATCAAATATGGCGGCCACGCAATGGTGGATGAAGAGCTTAAAAGTAGTTTCGCTAAAGATATAGTATTGTTAAAATACATAGGTATTAGCCCCGTAATTGTTCATGGCGGAGGCCCCCAGATAGGGGAAATGCTAAAAAAATTAAATATACAGAGCACATTTGTGTCAGGGATGCGTGTAACTGACAAAGAAACAATGAATATAGTTGAAATGGTATTAGCCGGAAAAGTAAATAAAGACATTGTAAATTTAATCAACAAAAATGGCGGCAAAGGGATAGGGCTTTCCGGAAAAGACGGCGAGCTGATTAAGGCAAAAAAGTTGGTTATAAATGAAGAGAATGAACTTGTAAAAACTCCTGAAATAATTGACCTTGGACATGTAGGTGAAGTAGAAAGTGTCAATACCAAAGTTATAGATACCATCAAAGATGAATTTATCCCTATAATAGCTCCTGTTGGGATTGGGGATGACTTCGAACCTTACAATATCAACGCAGACCTTGTGGCCGGTGCAGTTGCATCTGCATTAAAAGCCGAAAAACTAATTCTCTTAACCGATGTGCGCGGAATTTTGGATAAAGATAAACACTTACTCTCCTCCCTTGATAAAGAAAAGATACGCATCATGAAGAAAGATGGAACCATTCAAGGGGGTATGATTCCAAAAGTAGATTGTGCTCTAAGTGCACTTGAAAACGGTGTAAATAAAGCTCACATTATCGATGGGAGGATAAAGCACTCCGTTTTACTTGAAATTTTTACGGATACTGGAATAGGGACTCAAATCACGTTATGATATACCAAAAAGTCCCTGACAAGTTTTTAAAAGAAATTATTGCTGTCAACTGTTGTAACAATACAGAAATTATTGAAGCTTTTTCAAATGTCCCTCGACATAAATTTGTAGATGAAGCACTTGTAAATATAGCTTATCAGGATAACGCACTGCCAATCGGTTATGGACAAACGATTTCAAAACCTTCCACCGTCGCTTACATGACTTATCTACTCGAGCCTTGCAAAGTGGATGAGATACTTGAAATAGGCACCGGCTCAGGTTTTCAAACAGCTATACTCTCAAGACTTTGCAAAACTGTATATACTGTTGAAAGAATTCCTCAGCTGTATGAAAGGGCTTCCAGAATTTTAAGAAGTATGCATTTTGGTAATATTCGCTTTAAAATCGACAACGGGAAAGCAGGATGGGAAGAAAATGCACCATTTGATAAAATACTGATTACTGCAGGGCACACCGAAATTCCCGAAGCACTGGTATCCCAATTAAAAAATGGTGGTAGAATTGTTCTCCCGCTAAATAATCAAATTGTCATCGCCGAAAAAGAGGATGATGCTCTAATACTTAAAAATACAAGTAAAGAGTGCAAATTCGTCGATTTTGTTGTGTAGCCTGTGAGTAGTGAAAAGTGAACAGTGAATGTTGAACGAACATTAGGTGCAAAAATGTTTGACACAATATAGTGTTTAACTTTTTTTCACAAAAATATCGATATATTCAATTTTAATATTGCCTTTTAGTCTTTTTTTTGCTCTAATTATTTGGGGGATAGAATGAATGAGGAATTCAAAGACGACTTAATTCCTGACGAGCCTCAAGAGGATTCTGACAGTGATTCATTTGAAATATTAGAATCTGAAAATATCGAATGTAGTGCCGCTGATGATCTTGAAATATTTAAAATTTATCTAAATGAAATCGCAAACATACCGTTGCTGACTAAAGATGAAGAGATTAAGCTTTCTAAAGAGATACAAAATGGTTGCCTCATCGCCAAGGAAAAGATGGTAGAAGCAAACTTAAGACTTGTAATCTCAATAGCAAAAAAATATATGAACAGAGGACTACCCCTTGAAGATTTAGTCAATGAAGGGAATATCGGGCTTTTAAAAGCAGTTGAAAAGTTTGACTATAAAAAGGGTTTTAAGTTTAGCACTTATGCCACATGGTGGATAAGGCAGGCTATTGAAAGGGCTATAACCAACCAATGCAGAACTGTTAGAATCCCGGTACATATGACCGAAAATATAAACAGGGTAATGCGTGTTCAAGCAGAATTCCAGCAAAAAAAAGGGAGAGAACCTACTATGCTTGAATTATCAACTGCCTGTAAAATGCCATTATCTACACTGAAAAAGGTTTTTGATGCAATTCAACAGGATACCTCACTTGATAAGGTAATAGGTGAGGGGGAAAATGCTACATTGCATGAAATAATTCCTGATGAAAATTTAAGCATTGACCCATATAAAATTGCCGAATCTCAAAGTTTGAGAGAATTAATTCTCAAATGGATGGAGTTTTTAACTGATACAGAAAAAGAGATTATTGCAAGAAGATACGGTCTTTTTAGTGGTGAACAGGAGACCTTGGAAGCAATAGGGGAAGACCTTGGAATCACACGTGAAAGGGTGAGACAGATTGAAAAAAGGGTTTTAGGGAAATTAAAAAATTTTATAAAAACAAAACAGTTAAAGGCAGAGGAGTTAATATGATTGTGGTACCTGAAAATGACTTACAACTTAGACTAAATCAATTCAAAAAATATATGGCTGAGCTTGATGAAAATTGGGAAGCTTGCTTTATCTTTGGCAAAATAAATATGTATTACTTCACTGGAACAATGCAAAATGGAGCATTTTTTATTCCGAGAGATGCAAGCCCGGTATTATATGTAAGAAAAAGCTATGAAAGAGCTCTCATTGAGTCAAAAATAGGTAAGATAGTTAAGATAAATAGTTTTAGAGATATCGCTGAAGATATTGGAAATAACTTTGAAACCGTACACATTGAAAAAGAGGTAGTGCCTGTAGCATTTATCGAGAGATTCAACAAATATTTTGGTATAAAAAATTTTAAATCCTTGGATATGGCTGTTGCAAAAAGCAGAGCTGTTAAAACCGATTTTGAATTATCATTAATGAAAAGAGCGGGAGAAATTCACAGAAAAACTCAAGATGAAATAGTCCCTACTTTGCTCAAAGAAGGGATATCCGAAGCCGAGCTTGGCAGCAAAATTCTCCAAGCATCTATCGCACTTGGTAGCTTTGGACTTACAAGAATGGGCTCCTTCAACGCTGAGTTGTATCTTGGCAACATCTGTTTTGATGATAGCGGTAACTATTATAATTCTTTTGACGGCCCTGCCGGTATAAAAGGCTTAGGAGCAGCTGTGCCACTTTTTGGAAGCTTTGAAAAAAAATTGAAAAAAGACTCGGTAGTCTTGTTAGATATAGCATGCGACTTTGAAGGATACCACACAGACAAAACGGCAATTTACGCATTTGGAAAAATCCCCCAAAAAGCCTATGACTACCACCAAAAATGTGTGGAAATCCAAAATATGGTTGCAGAAAGGCTTAAACCTGGAAATATACCTGAGGAAATCTACTTTGAAGTCATGAATAAAATAGATAAAGATTTTGACGTAAATTTTATGGGATTTGGGCCAAATAAAGTAAAATTTTTAGGGCACGGAATTGGGCTTGTTGTTGATGAATATCCGGTTATTGCCAAAGGTTTTAAGGAGCCCCTTGTGGAAAATATTGTTATGGCCATAGAGCCTAAAAAAGGGATTGAAAATGTTGGTATGGTTGGCACTGAAAATACTTTTGTAGTTACTAAAAATGGAGGAGTGTCACTTACTGGAAATTATTTTGATATTATACAAGTATGACAAATAGTTATAAAATTATAGAAAAATACAAATCGGAAATAATGAAATCTTTTACGACTCTTGAAGGACTTGCCGAGCCATCTTTTCAAGAGTATAAAACCACACAGTTTATCATCGATGAACTGAGCAAAGCAGGCATCAAAAGTATTACAAATCTTAATACAGGCTGCTTTGGAACACTTAATTTTAACAAAGATACCACTTTAGCCATCAGAGCAGATATCGATGCACTACCTTACAATGATGAAAAAACTGTTTACCGACACCTCTGCGGTCACCATTTTCATTCAACCGCCCTTCTTGAAACTATAAAAATTATTGTAAAAGAAAAATTAAAACTTAATTCAAACCTTAGATTTATATTTCAGCCGGCAGAAGAGAGGGTAAGTGGTGCAGAATTTATTATAAAAAATGGCGGGATGGAAAATGTTACAGAAATTTATGGACTCCATGTAGACCCTGAGCTCTTTATCGGTGAAATATATGCAGAGAAAGGGCCTGTCATGGCGGGGGCAAGGCATTTTAGCATCACCATGTCAGGTAAAAGCACACATGCTGCTTATCCGCACTTAGGAACAGACCCGATAGTAGCATCAGCAAACTTTATCCAAACTGCCCAAGCTATTGTATCCAGAATGGTAGACCCTTTGAAAAGTGCTGTTTTAACTTTCGGCTCCATTAATGGTGGAAGTGCTCATAATATTATTCCTGAATCTGTTACTATCAAAGGGACTTTCAGATTTCTTGATGATGAAAACAGTATGCTTATTGAAACAAAACTTAAAAATATTTTAAGTAGCATCGATAAATCTTTTGGCACCGTCAGCAACATTGAGATTGATAAAGGCACTTATCCTGTTTGTAACGATGATTCGCTCTCCCATAAGATTAAATCAATTTTACAAAGGGATAAATTTAAATTTATAACATCTCCCCATTTGTCTATGGGTGGAGAAGATTTCTGCTTTTACGGCAAACTTGCCCCATCACTATTTATCAAATTTGGGACAAGGACAAATGACAAAATTATCCCAATTCATAATAAAGAGTTTAAAGTATCCGCTGAGCCTTTATTTGATGCCATATATATGTGGATTAAGATTCTTACTCATTAGCTTTGAGGTGTAACATAGATTCTCAACTTATAAACGTTTATTTAAAACTTAAGAGCATAAAAGGGGTAACACCAAGAAACATCTCTTTAATTGTAGACAACTTTGGTAGTATCGAAAATATATTTAAACTTAAAATTGAAGAACTTATAAACATTGGCATAAAAGAAACCATTGCAAAAGAAATTATAAATATTAATCAATTAAAAGATGATTTTGTAGATGAGCAGGTTAAACTTATTAAAAAACATAATATCACAGTGCTCGTTCTGGAAGACGAAAATTATCCGTTAGAATTAAGAAATATTTATGACCCGCCACCGGTACTTTTCGCATACGGTAACCTCGAGTGTCTTAAAAAACCAAAAATAGCCATTGTAGGTGCCAGAAAATCATCGGAAAGAGCAAAGAAGATTGCTGCAAAAATAGCAAGCGACTTAGCTGAAGCAGGGATAAATATAGTAAGTGGGTTTGCAGCTGGAGTTGATATAAATGCACATATCGGAGCAGCAGAAAAAGGGAGTACGACCGCCGTATTTGGCTGCGGACTATTGACAGTTTATCCTGCCGCAAATAAAAGATATCTGAAAAAAATACTCGAAAATGGTATGATAATTTCTGAATATTGGCTAAATGAGCCACCAAATTGGTACAACTTCCCCCAAAGAAACAGAATTATAAGCGGTCTATCTCTGGGGACACTTGTGGTTGAAGCATCTAAGAAAAGCGGCTCACTCATCACTGCCAAGCTTGCCCTGGAACAAAACCGTGAGCTTTATGCAATACCTACATTTCCTGATTCCATAAACGTGGCCACTAATTTTCTTATTAAAAATGGGGCTATACTTGTGGAAAATTATCTGGATATAATAGAAAATACTCCGCAACTGCTAATAAATCTAAAAGTAATTGACAAAAAAGAGCAAGGCAATATTATAGAGCTGACTGATAAAAGCAAGCCCGTATACGATTTGATATCACAGCAGCCTTTATCCTCTAATGAACTGATATTGAAAGTAAACATGGATTTTATGGAGTTGATGACTTGTTTAACGGAGCTTGAGTTGAACAATCTAATTAAAAGAGGGCTTGACGGGAAATATTATATATACTAATTCTCTTATAATATAATTGGAGATAAGATGGACAAAATAGTTATAGCTTTAAATTTGATAATGGATTTTATCGATTCAAATACATTTGTAAATGAGCAGGATATCGCCGATTTCCTCTATAATACAGGGTTTGACGACTACGAGATAAGACAAACATTATCTATGTTAGATTTTAATTCATTTGAAGGGATGCCCATTATAAGGCATTTTTGTGTTTCCGAAAGAAACAAACTTACCCAAGATGCAATGCTTTACCTTCAAAAGCTTATGCTTACAGGTTTTTTAGATTTCATTTCTATGGAAGAGGTTATAGAGAAGGCAATGGATGCAGATGCATCAAAAATAGATGCAGAAAATATAAAACAGATAATTTTATACACACTTCTTGAAAAAAAATCCTTGTTAAGACAAGAGCTAAAAGAGGAAAAGGATCTTACCAATTAACTATCTGAGGTTTTTCAATGTCTAAATACAACTTAGTAATTGTTGAATCGCCTGCAAAGGCTCGCACCATAGAAAAATATCTTGGCAAAAACTATAAAGTCCTTGCCAGCGTCGGGCATGTAAAAGATTTGCCTGACAAAGAGTTAGGTGTAGATATAGAAAAAAACTTTACTCCTCAATATAAAGTTATAAAAGGGAAAAAGAAGGTCATCGATCAGTTGAAAAAAGAGGCAGAGAATGCCGAAAAAGTTTATCTTGCTCCCGACCCAGACAGAGAAGGGGAGGCCATTGCATGGCATATTAGTGAAGAGATAAAGAAAAAAGCTAAAGAGATATATCGTATACAATTTAACGAAATTACAAAAAAAGGTATAACAGAAGGCATAGCAAATCCAAGCCAAATAAACATAAACAGAGTAAATGCTCAGCAATCAAGGAGAATCCTTGACAGATTGGTGGGCTATATGGTTAGCCCCCTTCTATGGAAACCCCTCAAATACGGACTTTCTGCAGGAAGGGTTCAGTCCGTTGCTCTGAGACTTATATGTGAAAGGGAAGAAGAAATTGAAAAGTTTGTACCAAAAGAATATTGGATTGTTACAGGTTTTTTCAATTCTAATAAAACGGAAATAAAGGCAAGACTTGAGAAAAAAAACGGTAAATCTTTTGAAATAAAAAATAAAACTGAATGTGACAACGTTCTTACCGATTTAAACAAATCAGAGCCACAGATAGACAAAATTGATAAAAAGGTTGTAAAATCTGCTGCACCTCTTCCATTTATAACTTCTAAACTGCAGCAAGAGGCAATTAGGAAGCTTGGATTTTCAGCGAAAAAGACAATGATGGTTGCTCAGCAGCTTTATGAAGGTATCGATATCCCAAAAGAAGGGCCGGTAGGGCTTATTACTTATATGCGTACTGACTCTACAAGGGTATCACAAGAGTCGGTAGATGCAGCCCATAAATATATCGAACAAAACTTTGGCAAAGAATTTGTCGGAAAGCCTAAAAAAGCTTCCCAATCTAAAACAAAAATCCAGGATGCCCATGAAGCCATAAGGCCAACTGACCCTTTAAGAAATCCAGAAGAATTAAAGAAGTATCTAAATGCCGACCAATACAAGCTGTATAACCTTATCTGGCAAAGATTTATAGCCAGCCAGATGGCTGATGCCGAATTTTACTCAACAAGTATATTTATAAAAGTAGGTGATTATGAGTTTAAGGCATCAGGGAAAATTTTGAAATTTGCCGGTTACACAAAGGTATACACAGAGTCTGCTGAAGAAAACGGCAACGAAGAGGAAAACCTTTTCTACGATATCAACGAAGATGACAAACTTACCACAAATAAATACGAAACCAAACAACAATTTACCAGTCCGCCCCCCAGATATTCGGAAGCGTCTCTCGTTAAAACTCTTGAACAAAAGGGTATTGGCAGACCAAGTACTTATGCTTCTATCATATCCACTCTACTTGAACGAGATTATGTAATAAATGAGCAAAAAAAATTATACCCCACAGAGCTTGGTAGAATAGTAAATAACCTTTTGGTCAGCAACTTCAATGATATTTTTGAAGTCAACTTTACCGCTAAAATGGAAAATGAGCTTGACGAAATAGAGGAAGGGAAGCTTGATTGGAAAGATGCTCTAAAAGAGTTTTACAATAAGTTTGCTCCTGAGCTTGAAGATGCTACAAAGCATTTGAAAATGAACCTAATTTTAAAGGATATTAAGTGTCCTAAATGTGCATCTGAGCTTGTCATAAAATATGGAAAAAACGGACCATTTGTCGCCTGCCAGAAATATCCTGACTGCGACTTTACTTCAAATTACAAAAGGCTTGAAAACGGTAAAATTGAGCTTGTAGAGGCCGCACCGCATGAAGATTCAGGACTTAAATGTGAAAAATGTGGTAAGCCACTCGTGTTTAAAAAGAGTAGATTTGGAGAAATTTTGGCTTGCTCTGGATATCCCGAATGCAAAAATATCAAAAGCTTTATAAGAAAACCTGATGGTGGATTTATCCTTTTGAACAAAGACGATAAATTAGAGGACAAGTGTCCAGAATGCGGGAATAATCTTGTGGTGAAGTCTGGAAGAAACGGCATGTTTGCGGGTTGCTCAAATTACCCTGAATGTAAATTTACCTCAAGCATCTCGGTGGACAATGACGGTAAGTTGAAAGTTCAAATCATAAAAGTTGCTAAGTTTAACTGTGAAAAGTGTGGTTCAGAGATGGTTTTGAAAAAAAGCAGGCGTGGAATGTTTTTTGCGTGCAACAAATATCCCGACTGTAAAAATACAAAGTCTGCCATTAAAACTGATGACAATGAAATCATTCCAAAATCCTGATGTTGTTATAGTGGGAGGAGGTCTCGCCGGGAGCGAGGCTGCACTCTTTCTCGCGTCTAAATCATTAAGAGTAAGACTTTACGAAATGAGGCCTCTAAAAAATACAGAAGCACATGAAACAGACCTCTTAGGCGAATTGGTATGCTCTAATTCTTTAAAATCTGAATCCCTCGACACCGCTAACGGACTTTTGAAGGCGGAACTTTTAAAGCTTAACAGTCCACTTATAAATATTGCTCTTAACACCAGAGTTCCATCCGGGGGGGCATTATCCGTTGACAGAAATCTCTTTGCCAGGTCTGTTACTGAGGCAATCATGAATAATAAAAATATAGAGCTGATAAGGGAAGAACTCTGTGAAATTGATTTTAATCTACCTACAATTATTGCCACAGGGCCTTTGACCTCTTCAAAAATGGCAAATTTCTTGGCCAAATTATTTGGAAATGGGCTATTTTTTTATGACGCAATCTCACCTATTATAGATGCTGGGAGTATTAATTATGACAAATGTTTCTTTAAAAGCCGCTACGATAAAGGGGAGGCTGATTATCTTAATTGCCCTATGACCAAAGAAGAGTTTCAGATTTTTTATAATGAACTAATAAACGCTGATAAGGTTGAATTTAAAGACTTTGAAAAAGGAGCTGTTTTTGAAAGATGTATGCCTATTGAAGAGATGGCATCAAGGGGTGAGAAAACCTTGACCTTTGGACCTATGCGCCCTGTGGGATTAAGACATCCTGAAACAAATGAAGAATATTATGCTGTTGTCCAGCTAAGAAAAGAAAATAATGAAGGGACAGCCTACAATATAGTAGGATTTCAAACAAAAATGAAAATCGGTGAGCAAAAGAGGGTTTTTAGATTAATTCCAGGCCTTGAGAGTGCGGAATTTTTAAGATTTGGCTCAATACACAGAAATACTTATGTCAAAAGCCCCGGAAAACTTAACCGCAATTTTAAATTCAAAGAATCTAAATATTTGTATATAGCCGGCCAGTTGAGTGGAGTTGAAGGCTATGTAGAATCTATTGCCAGTGGACTTACTGCTGCCTTAGACCTATTTTTATATCTTACCCGTCAAAAAGAGTTAGACTTTCCAATAACTTCAGCGCTAAGAGCATTAGGTGAATATGTCAGCACTGAGCCAAAAGGGGGCTTTTCGCCAAGTAACTTTCATTTTGGAATGCTCCCACCACTTGACAAAAAGATAAAAGATAAAAAACTTAAAAAAACCTTAATGAGCAACAGAGCTCTTGAAGATTTAGACAATTATGTTAAATCTATAGGCTTATGAAAGCGGAAGAGGCTATATCAAAATTTACAGTCTTTTTGCAAGTTGAAAAAGGTTACAGTCAGCATACACTTAAATCATATCTGAACGATATTAATGATTTGATGCTTTTTCTTAAAGATAACAAAGAAATAACAGAAATTTCATATTTTACCCTTCGTGGGTTTATAAACAGTCTTTACGAAAAAGGGTTAAGCAAATCTACCATAGAAAGAAAGATTGCCTGCTTAAAGTCTTTTTTCAACTTTCTTGTAAAAAGGGGATTTATTCAAGATAACCCTTCAAGACTTTTAAGATTTCCTAAAAAAGAGCAAAAGCTATTTAAGGTATTCAATATAGATGATATATTAAATCTTCTTGAGACACCTGACAGAAGTACCCCAGACGGCTTGCGTGATGCGCTTATTCTTGAAATGCTCTATGGCACCGGAATGCGAGTTTCGGAGCTCGTACTTACAGATATCAACGATGTGGATTTTAATGGACTTAGAATTCGGGTTAAAGGGAAGGGGAAAAAGGAGAGAGTCCTCCCTTTAGATTATTTCCATATTGAAATGATTCAGGATTACTTGCAAAAGAGGATTTTGATGGCAAAAAAAGGGGTAAAAAACCCAGAAGCTTTATTTATTAATAAATTAGGCACCAGGCTTACTGACAGAAGCGTACGACGTATTGTTGAAAAATATCTTAAAATGGCAGGCCTTCCCTGTGACTATAGCCCTCATGATTTTAGGCACACATTTGCCACCCACCTTTTGGAAAATGGGGCTGACCTTCGAACTATTCAGCACCTTTTGGGGCATTCATCCCTTTCCACTACACAGAAATACACACATTTAAACCTATCTGAGATATTAAAAATATATGATGTAGCTCATCCCTATTCAAAAAGAGGATAAAATGGAATTTTTTATAATATTTAACGAATCTCTGCTACCTCTTTTTCTAATTATAGGGATAGCATTCTTCTATAACAAAAACTTTAATCCAAACATAAAACAGATAACAGATATGACATTGACAATTTTTGCCCCCATATTTGTTTTTGAATCTCTAATAAAACACAACATCACTTTTGACCAGCTTGCAAAGCCGTTTATTTTTATGAGTATGTTAACTGCATCCCTAATTTTGTTGGGATACATTATTGCAAAAATATTTAAATTCCCTGATAACACAAAGACCCCCTTTGCGCTATCAATCTCAATGATAAATGTAGGAAACTTTGGGCTACCATTAATATATTTTACTTTTGGCCCAGAAGCAGTAACATACTCGGTTATCTATTTCATAACCTTTAATATTTCGCTAAGTACCGTTGCTATTTACCTAAGTAGCGGAAAGTCCAGAATAGTAGACATATTAAAAGATGTATTTTCAATACCGCTGTTTCATGCTTTTATAATAGGAATGATTTTTTCTTATTTTGGAATAACTCTACCGGGAAGTATCAATAAAGGGCTTACCCTTTTATCACAAGCCGCGATCCCTCTGCTTATTTTTATACTTGGGTTACAGCTTGCTAATATTAAATTTCAAGCAAGCTATTTCTCAATAATACTTATTGCAGTATTCTGCAGACTTGCATTATCACCACTAATTAGCTTCTTTGCACTCAAAGCCATTACTATAACCGACCTTGAGGCAAAAGTAGCACTTATTCAGACTTCAGGACCATCGGCAATTTTGCCCTTGATGTATGCAATTAAGTTTAATCGTAGTCCGGATCTGATTGCTGCAATAATATTTTTTACTACAATCTTTTCAGGAATAACTCTAACACTTTTAATCAAGCTAATTGCCTAAAGGTAATCCTGCTATGAGAATTTATTGGTGCAATGATTGTTTTGAATTTGTAGATGTTGAAAAAATAAAAAAAATGACTCCCCCACCGGTGCACAATTAATTGCTGCAAAGTACGATCGGAATACCAAAAATGATAAAGACTAATCTTTCTTGTTAAGCAATTTGAGATTTATCTTTAATAACTTATACTCTTAATTTCTGACAAAATCATATCTGCGAGCTTTGGTAGTTTTTCTTCCAAGTTTTTAGATAAAGATGTGCCAGGCTCAAAACTTTCAGGTATTATCCCAAACAATTTAACAACTTTTGGCAATTTACCCCTTATGTCACTTAATAGCATGACCTCCTGCACACCTATCTGATGAGGAGACATTTTGGTCGGAATCCTGTTTAGCATAATATCTTCTTTGTCATATATGAATATGTCTCCCGGATTCCCTTTGACACTAATCACATCAACTATGTAAAGATAATCTGCTTCTTCAATGATATGCATTGCCATAATTCCAAGAGTCCCTGCATCAAAAATACTGACATTTTCAGGCAAACTATATTTATCCTCAAAATATTTTGCAAAATGGACTCCAAATCCTTCATCTGACAAAAGTATATTTCCAGCTCCGAAAACAACTATATTACTCAATTATCACCCCTTATATTAAAAAATGGGGGGAGAAAAACTCCCCGCTATAAAACTCTCACTCTAACAATCTCTTTCCCTTCCGGGTCTATTGTATGGACAGCACAAGCAATACAAGGGTCAAAAGAGTGAATAGTCCTTAATACTTCAAGTGGCTTTTCCGGGTCATGTACAGGATTATCCAAAAGTGATGCTTCGTATGGCCCAAGTAGCCCTTTTTCATCTCTCGGTGAAGCATTCCATGTTGATGGTACGACAGCTTGATAGTTTTTTATCTTTTTATCTTCTATAATTATCCAATGTGATAGTGTCCCGCGGGGAGCTTCATGAAAACCAACACCCCTAAATTCACCTTCAGGAATATTAGTATGATTTGCATATTCACTATCCCCTTTTGCCAAATTATCAATAAGCTTATCTACAAACTTTAATGACATTTTTGACATAATTTTGGCTCTAATACCCCTTGCTACGAGTCTTCCCATAGTTGATTGTAAGTCATTAATTTTAATCCCTATTCTTAAAAGACTATCGTTTATAATCTGCTTTGCCTCTTCATTGTCCGAAGCATAAATGGCAAAAAGCTGTGCAACAGGGCCCACTTCCATAGGCTTTTCATTAAAACGCGGGGCTTTTGACCAGGAATATTTTCCTTCAGCCTGAAAATCTGTATAGTTTGGCTCAGTCACGCCATCCCAAGGATGTAATTTATCTTCACCTACATACCATGAGTGTGCAATTGATTCGGTTATAGAGTTTATCAGATATTCATCCATATGGTCTTTTATAATTCTAAATGGTTTAATATTGCCATCATAAAAAACACCGCCTGGAAGCTCAAACTTCTCACTCTTTGAATCAAGAGGAAACTCGGGCACTGCCAAATAATTATCCACTCCATTCCCATATTTAAACCAGTCTCTGTAATGATTTGCCAAAATTGCCAAATCAGGGAAATAAACTTTTTCCACAAATTCCGCCGTTTCTTTCATCAAAGATTTCAGATACAGCAGTCTTTCCATATTTAGTGTCGCCAAGTTATCTACGTTAACCGCTGTTGCTACACCGCCAACGCAAAGATTTTGTATATGGGGATTTTTACCACCGAGAATGGCAACAGCTTGAGCTGCCTTTCGCTGATAGTCCAATGCCTTTAAATAGTGAGTAGCCAAAATGAGATTAAGCTCAGGAGAAAGTCTCATTGCTTTATGCCCCCAATATCCTGAGGCAAATATCCCAAGTCTTCCATTTTGTACAAAGGCATTCAATTTTGCCTTAACAGCTTCAAACTCTTGTTGACTGTTTCCAGGCCAATCCGAAAAACTTTGAGCCAAATATGCAGCCTTTTTGCAATCCGCTTGCAATGCGGACACAATATCTACCCAATCAAGTGCCGATAAATGATAAAAATGTACTATATGATCTTGAACAGAATGTTGAGCGATAAGTATATTTCTTATGTATTGAGCATTAAGAGGTACTTCCACCTTAAGAGCATTCTCAACCGATCTAATGGACGCAATTGCGTGTACCGTAGTACATACACCGCAAAATCTCTGAGCAAATGCCCAAGCATCTCTTGGGTCTTTCCCCTTTAGAATTACTTCTATCCCTCTCCACATCTGTGCCGAAGACCATGCATTAGTCACTTTGCCGTCATTTACCTCAACATCGATTCTTAAGTGCCCCTCTATCCTTGTAATTGGGTCTATAGTTATCTTTCTTGCCATTCAAGCCTCCCAGCCATTTTTTCACTTTTTTCAAGAACTTCTTCTGTAACAATTACCTCGGTATTGTGCCCTGAAGGTAATACCGGAAACATTTTTACAAAAATCAGATATAATAATACTTCAAAGGCTACTATCCCCAAAGTTATCATAAATTCTGAGAATGAAGGGAAATATCTCCATCCGTATCCTGGGTTAAAACCTATTATATAGACATTCATTCGGTATAACCCACCGCCAAATAGTATCAAACACGCTGTTATAAATAACCATCTTGGAGATTTTCTTATCTTTTCATTTAACAGCATTATCGAGCCTATAAATATCAATAGAAACTCTATCAAAAACATTACCGAATAAAAATCACCGCTAAAAGCGTCAGAAATCTCTTTCCTATAAATAAGGTCTCCTATCCTTATTGATACCCAAACAACAGTCAGCCAAGGGATAATGTTAGCTACCCCCGACAGCTCATTGACTTCATATTTCCTATTAAAACCAAATGAGGACAATATAGATTCAAATATTACCGCAGCAAATCCGAGGTAAATACAGTTAATCAAAAACAGTAATGGTAAAAATCCTGTATGCCATATAGGGTGTAATTTATGGGTTGCTATTGTCATCATTGAGCCTAATGAAGATTGGTGCATAGTAGGAAGAGTTATTCCTAACACTATGAAAAATATCAATATGTTGTTTAATTTCGGATAAATATATGCGGCTAATTTTGACAAGCGATTATCTCTGCTTTTCATCTTTTCTAAGATTGCAGGTAAAAACTCAATAAATAAAACTAAAGTATACGCCATTACACACATAGCCACTTCAAACATTACGGAATTAAACTGCCATCTTGAAGGGATAAACAAATTATACATATTCCAATATCTTCCTAAGTCTATTGTCACTGACAGGCCGGCCAATCCATAACCAAAAAGGCTGGTTAACAATGCTGACCTTATTAGACTATGGTATTTCCATTTGTTTGTTATATAAGTTAAAATTGCCATTGCATAACCACCGCAGGCTATTGCTGTACCTGTGGCTACATCGTATGCAATCCATATCCCCCAGGGATAACCGTCACTTAAATTTGATACTGCTCCTATACCTTTAACATAACGAATAACAATAAAAACAAATCCAACAATAACAATGGACAATAAAAACAAAAATGGTCTTGTTATAATCTTTCTATCTATAGTTACAAATTCATTTTCATGTGCCATTACTTATCCCCCCTTTCATTATCTTTTTCTCTCTTTTCTCTGTTTTTGACTGCAACAAAAAATAAAGTTGCATAAAGTGCTACGGGAGCGACAAAGCCTTTGTAGACAGTATGTTGAATGTTTTCTGTAAATGTAGCCGGAGACGCATTGTCCAATTTTGGGAAACCTAATTTTTCAAATTGTGCAGATGCAAGATACAAGACATTAGTGCCACCTGCCTCTTGCTCGCCGTAAATATGGTTAACATACTTATCAGGATTTTCCTTCAAACGTCTTTTCGCAATAGCAAGTAGCTCTTTTCTTTTCCCAAATATCACCGCCTTAGCAGGGCATACATCTGTGCAAGCAGGCTCACCTTTACTTTTTAAACTTGTATATTTGCACATATCGCACTTAACAATCTTTGGAAATGTTTTCTCCCATTCAAATTTTGGTATATTGAAAGGGCAAGCCACCTGGCAATAGCGACAACCAATACAAACTTCAGGGTTGTAATAAGTTACACCATTTTCATCTTGTTTCATTGCTTTTACTGGACAAGCTGAAACGCAAGAAGGTTTTGCGCAGTGCATACATTGCTGCTTTACATACGTCCAATTATCCTCATTTTCCTTATATAACTTTATTATTGTGCGGGTTTTACTATCCAAATCTTTAGGGGCATCCCACAAACCTTCAATGTCAAAATCCCCTTTAACCGGTGGCATTCCGTTGGTCTTTTTGCATGCAGATACACAAGCTTTACAACCTACACACAATGTTGAATCATAAAGCATTGAATATGAATCATCCTTGGTATAATTTTTATCGCTGGCCTCCACATTTACAACACTTGCGACTGTAGTGCCGGCAATAAGTCCTGCCGTTGTCTTTAAAAATTCTCTTCTAGTCCTCTTTTTCACTATCCTCCCCCTTAGGAAGCTTCTTTGATAATACTGCACCTGCACCAAGTGCAGCGCCTGCTACTACACCGACTGCTGCTGTAGTCAGGGGATCAGCACCTTTGCCACGCTCTTTTGTTTCTGTAGTCGGATATGTATCCGGTGGGGTTGGATCATGTATTTGGACCTTCTCAGCAATAGGCTTATTAAAAAGGATTGATGGCTCGGTACAGCCTATACAAGGATGACCTACTGAAACTGGCCACACCCCAACATCATTGAATCTCAATACTGAACAATTTGCAAATGTTGCAGGACCTTTGCATCCTAACTTATAAAGACAGTAACCTGCCTTGTGGTTTTCATCTCCATACTCTTCAGCGAATCTGCCTGCATCGAAATGAGGTCTTCTCTCACAATGCTCATGAATTTTTCTGCCGTATGCAAATTGTGGTCTATTCAGTTCATCAAGTTTTGGAAATTTCTTGAAGGTTAAATAATAAAATATAACAGATAAAAAATTATAAGGATTGGGCGGACAACCCGGAACATTAATAATCGGTTTATCTTTAACTAATTCTCCTACACCAACTGCACCGGTTGGATTAGGGTCTACAGCCTGTATTCCACCGTAGGATGCACAAGTGCCAATTGATATTATTGCCGCTGCATTTTTACTAATTTCAGCAAGTGATTCCATTGCTGTCTTACCACCAACTTTGCAATAAATTCCGGATTCTTTAGTAGGGATAGCCCCTTCTACAACCAAAATATAGTTACCTTTATTCTCGGATACCGAATGATGAAGTGACTCTTCAGCCTGATGTCCTGATCCTATCATAAGTGTCTCATGATAGTCCAAAGAGATTGTGTCTAATATCAATTCTGAAATTCCCGGATGATTTGAACGTAGCAAAGACTCCGAGCAACCGGTACATTCCTGATAGTGCAACCAAACAACGGTTGGTTTCTTCTCTTTCTCCACTGCTTCAGCCACTTTGGTATGAAAACCGTAAGGAAGTCCCATCAACGCGGTCGTTTGAAGACATATCTTCATGAAGTCTCGCCTATTGATTGCAATACTCTTCATATCACCTCCACAAAACCAATTAAAATTATAAGGAAAATTTATTAATAATATTTTCAAAAAAAGACAAGACTTAAATTATAGAAAAAAACTATATTTATTATTTGTTTATAAAATAACATAATGTTCTATAATATAGTTTGTTTTACTTTTTTCAGATTGTTTAATTTTTTGGACTTTAACACTTTATATATTCTGTAAATAATAAGTAAAACATATTGTTAACCTCCATTAATACGTTGTTTTATCTTTTATTTTACATATATATCCCGTAACCTCTTGATATAACATTTCAAATTTACTTTGAGTCAACTATATGGCATTATATTCACAAAGGACTATGTGGCTGTATTTCTTGAAAAAGGCTCACTTTATAGTTTTTTTCAATATTTGATATTTTGTAACAATCATGAATAAATTATAAAATAATAAAACTGCTTATTGTTTATATCGATGTGCTAATTCAAAATACATTGTTAAGGAAGCCTGCTTATTGACTTTAAGTGCAATTGCTGATACTGACAGGATTTAGGAAGTCCTACCTCCCGTTTGACTGTGGCTTGATAGCCACATCAGCCAATAGGGGCTTTAGTGACGAAGGACAGACTTCTTTTGAACTTTAGAGCTTAGGAAATTTGAAGTCTTTTGTCCCAACTAAATAACTAACATAGCATCATATTTTAGTAACATGAAAAATAAATACAATAATAATTCGCAGGAGGATTATATGCCACTATTAAAATTACTTGAAAAAAATGAGATTGACGTAACACTATCTGAAGTATACGAATCTACCGAAAAAATGATTGGCGCTGTGCCACCCAATATGAAACTCATAGCAAATAGTCCAAAAATGTTGCTAAACCTCGTTTCCAGAAATCAAGACATTATGACTCACCCTAACATTTCACAGCTTTTTTTCCCTGTTTTGAGGCTTTTCATATCTAACAAATTGGGATTCAACTTCTGCGTTATATTTAACTCCCAAATGATGCAAAAATTTGGATTAGAGGGCAATGCTATCGAGGCTTTCAAGGATAATCTTGATAATGCTCCTCTTAAACAAAACGAAAAAGAGCTTGTCAAAGCTGCTGCTAAAGCTACCCTTAATCCTGACGATTTTAGTGAGGATGACATTAAGCAATTAAGAGCATTAGGGTGGACTGACTCTGATATTTTAGATGCAATTGATCATGCTACCACTATGCTTAAGATGGGCACCGTCTTAAAGGCTTTAAAACTGTAATTTATAATATTTTCTTTTAATATGGGTACCTCCCGGGTAAATCAGGGGTACCCATTATTTTTATATTTGAATATCTTTTTTCCGCCCATCCTTGTACTTTCATGGTAAATTATCTTTTCTATCTTCAGCACAAAAATACTAAATTTTTATGCAATAATGGGGGAGTGATATCATAACAGTAACATATAAGTTGAAGTTTTTAAAATGTACTGATTTATAGTGTAGTCAGATTATGGGCAATAAAAAAAATGCCCAGGGGCGGAATCGAACCACCGACACGAGGATTTTCAGTCCTCTGCTCTGCCGACTGAGCTACCTGGGCACACTCTTAAAAAGCGTTTGATGTTTCTAATGGAAAATTGATTTCTTGTCAAGTTTTTTTTCCAAAATCTCTTTAGTTTTAGATAATTGTCTATTTTATGTACTTGTCTATAACACTTATCAATTCATTTACAATATCTTCACTATTATCCGACTTTATTGCCTTTGCCACACATGAATTGATGTGTTTTTTAAGTATAATCATAGCAACCTTATCGAGTGCTCTTCTCGTAGCAGTAATTTGATTTATTATATCAATACAGTATTTTTCATCTGCTACCATATTTGATATACCTCTTATCTGCCCCTCTATCTTTGCTAATCTTGTTTGCACATCTTTCTTGATTTTGTCATCAAACATATACTCTCCCAATTTTTGCAGATACTAACTTTCAAATTTTACCTAAACCTTAGAGATTTTCAATATATTTTACTCGTCAATGCTGTTAACAATACATTATTGCTTTTATTTTCTTTTTCTGGCAAAAATAACAAACATTTATTTTCCGGTGGAGATTATGAAATTAAATTTTTTAAATACAATCAGGGGCAAGCTTGTTTTTTTTATTTCTTTTCTTGTTCTTTTTCAGCTTTTGGTATCTTTTGCTACATTTTATATATTTCTTACTCAATTTGTCGAGCTAAATTCAGGTCAAAAAGCTTTAAATCTTGCTGTAAGCTTATCTAAAGTGGGTGATGTTATTTCTTCTGTAAAAAATTCAAATAGTGACATACAAAATGTTATTGAGAATATCAGAGTTAAAACAGATGCTGCATTTATAGTTATAGCAAATAAAGATGGTATAAGACTTACCCACCCCAATACAGAAATGATAGGTCAAAAATTTGTAGGTGGCGATTATTACAGGGCTGTGGAAAAAGGTGAAAGTTATGTTTCATCTTCAGTCGGGACATTAGGCCCTTCTATACGTGCCTTTGCACCAATCTATGACGATAAAAATATAATCGGCTTTGTATCTGTCGGTTACTTAAAGGAAACTATCTTCAATATTATTATTAATTATCTTTTGATAGGTCTTTTTTTTGTATGTATGATGTTTTTTGCGGGGCTTGTTGCTGTTGTCTTGATTTCTAATCATATTAAAAAAATTACATTAGATCTTGAGCCTAGGGATATCGCCAATTTATACCTTGAAAGAGAAATTGTTTTTGATTCCCTGAGGGAAGGTATAATTGCTGTAGATAATAATTTGAATATCTCTTTTTTAAATCAGGCTGCCAAAAAGGTATTAAATGATTTATCTTTCTCTGCTCAAGAATTTGTTGATAATGTTGCTAAAAAATATTTTATCGAAGATAAATTGATAGGTGATTTTATAAAAGATACTGAATATTCTGTCTCAGACGGTATATTTCTTTTTAATATTAGTAAACTTGAATATAATGGAATAAATACCGGTTTTGTTATATCTTTTAGAAAAAAAGATGAGCTTGATACTTTAAAGAAAGAGTTACTTGATTTGAAAAAACTTTCTGAAATTTTGAGAATACAAAGTCATGAGTATTCCAATAAACTTCACATTATAGGCGGTCTTATTCAATTAAATGAGTATGAAGAGGCTGCCAACCTGATTATAAAAGAATCTAAACTTTTTCATTCTTTTCTTGGTTTTATTGAAGCTAAGATTAAAGACAAGTATATAGCTGCACTCTTAATCAGTAAGCAGAGTAAGGCAGGCGAAAATAACTGTAATTTGATACTAAATGAGGAAAGCATAGGGTTACAATCCTCTATAGATAATAGTGATGTGCTGGTTACAGCCCTTGGTAACATTGTCGATAATGCCATTGAAGCTGCCTGCATGAATAATAAATTTAATGGTATAGTTGAAATTACAATTAATCAAACTGAGAGGTATATTGAATTTATTGTTGAAGATAATGGACCGGGAATACCTGATGGGGTAGCTATTTTTGAAAAAGGATTTTCAACAAAAGGGAAAAACAGAGGGTACGGCGTAGCCATTGCAAAATCCATTTTAGACAGATTTAATGCTGATATTGATATTTCTACGTCCATTAAGTATAATGGGGCTAAGGTATCTATAAATATTCCATCAGGGAAAAAGTAATATGATTAAGATATTAATAATAGAAGACAATATTGATATCGCCAAATTGCATGAACGCTTTACTATGAAGGTGGATGGATATGAGGTAGTTGGAATCGCGAATGATATCGAAACTGCCAGAGAGATGCTTGATATTTTAAAACCTGACCTTATACTTTTAGATATATATTTTCCTGAAAAGTCCGGTATCGATTTGCTTTGGGAAATTAGGAAAAAACATCTCAATACTGATGTAATCATTATTACTGCTGCAAAAGATGCTGATACTCTAAGAGAAGGAAAACTTGGCGGTGCTTTTGATTATATCATAAAGCCTGTCATACTTGACAGATTTATTGCCACTCTTGAAAATTATAAAAAATACCATAGTGAGCTTGAAAAAAATGATTACTTCGATCAAGAGTCTATTGACAGAATATTCAAACCGGATGTTGCCCTTTCTTCAACTACTAACCACGATACACCGAAAGGGATTGACAAGCTGACTCTCACTAAAATTATAGACATTTTAAATGGACAAGATGAAGAGATTACTGCATCGGAGCTAAAAGATATGATTGGGGTAAGTCGAAATACTGCAAGGCGTTACCTTGAATACTTGCGTGAAATTGGAATAATCGATGTTAATATTGACTATGGTACAATAGGGCGCCCTGAAAAAAAATATATTCTCGTGTGCAAAAAGTTCAAAAATACCTAAATAATCTTTAAGTTATTTAATTCCATATTATTTACATTTATCAATAACTTAATATCATGACTACCATAAAATGTTAGGAGGTAGTTATGATACTATTTATGCAATTTTTATTTTTACTGCTGATGCTATATATCGGTAGTAGGTTTGGCGGAATTGGCTTAAGCGTTATTTCAGGTATAGGTCTTTTGATTGAGGTATTTATATTTCAGATGCCACCTTCTTCTCCACCAATTACAGTTATGCTTATCATAATGGCTGTTGTCACATGCGCATCTATTCTTGAAGCTGCCGGAGGTCTTAAATATATGCTTCAGATTGCTGAAAGAATAATCAGATCTAACCCTAAATATGTTGTTTTCTTAGGTCCAATTACAACATATTTACTTACTTTTCTTCTTGGAACAGGCCACGCTGTTTACTCTATAATGCCGATAATAGGTGATGTTGCTCTCAAAAATAAAATCAGACCTGAAAGACCAATGGCAGCCGCATCTATCGCATCTCAACTTGGCATTACTGCTAGCCCCCTTTCTGCTGCTGTAGTTTATTACCTTTCCGAGCTTTCAAAAGTAAGCTCAAATATTACTTTGTTTAGTATTCTTTTCGTTACTATCCCTGCCACTTTTATTGGTGTTCTTGCTATTTCTTTATACAGTTTAAAAAGGGGTAAAGAATTGGATGAAGATCCCGAATTTCAAAAAAGGCTTAATGACCCTATTTGGAGAGAGAGAATACTCAATACTACACAAACCACTCTAGGCGAAAAGCTTCCTAAGGCTGCTTCTCAATCAGTTTTAATTTTCTTACTTGCAATTGTAGCAATTGTAATTGTTGCTCTATTTCCACAGATTAGAACTATCGGTCAAGGCGCAAAACCTTTGAGTATGTCTGTTATAATTCAAATGATGATGCTTGCTTTTGGCGGTATTATATTGCTTGTTACAAAGACTAAGGTCAACAAAGTGCCGGAGGGGGTTGTATTCAAATCAGGCATGGTGGCTGCTCTTGCTATTTACGGTATTGCATGGATGAGTGATACATATTTTAAATTTGCTATGCCTCATTTTAAAGATACTATCACTGCTACTGTTCAGGCTTATCCTTGGACTTTTGCTCTTGCAATGTTTGTCGTATCTGTCGTAATTAACTCACAGGCTGCTACTTGTAAGATGATGCTACCTGTAGGACTCGGATTAGGTCTCAATCCTGCCCTTCTCATAGGAATTATGCCTTCATGCTATGGTTACTTCTTTATACCTAACTATCCTTCTGATATTGCTACTGTTACATTTGACATTTCAGGTACAACCAAAATTGGTAAATTTTACTTTAACCACAGCTTTATGATGCCGGGTTTAGTTGGAGTTATAACTGCTTGTCTTGTTGGTTACTTTATTTCCGTAATATTATAGTAAGTGGGGGCTTTCTGCCCCCTTTTTTAATAGTCACATTCTGTTGTGTATCTTTTGTCTACTATTACACAAATTGGTTTTCTGTAAACTTTATTACTATTAACCTCTACTATGGAAGTTAAGTAATTATCTTGTCTCATTAAAAACTGCACTATGTCATACCCTATATATTGTGTAATATCCGGCTCACTACCATAATATTTGGCATAACCGCTTTTAAACATTACAGCGGACTCATTATTAATTGCATCGGTTACTGTATATATTTTAATTCCTTTGAAATAGGGATAGTAGTCGTCATCTAATATGCTTGAATCAATCATATCTGTAATTAAGACTATTTTAACATTATCTGGGTTAGCAGATATATATCTTACATACGGTATCATTTTTTTAATGATCTCATACCCACCTACTGCCACAAAAGTTATATTATCAGGATAAGTTAATTCTTTATTATTAATAATAGGTTGTAAAGTAACATTATCAATTTCAGGTATTGTCACAATACTATCATATTCGTACTTCAGATTACCTGACTCAAAGTTTATAAGTTTGTTTTCAATCCCAAACAAATCAAGGTTACTTTTCATATAATTGCCTGCGTCAATATATCTGTCGTTTATAACTATAAACACGTACTTTGATTGAATAGTCCAGTCGTCGATAGATGCTTCATCCAACATATCTTTATAGTCTATCCCAAAATTAATTGTCAGATTATCTTTTATTAGTAATGTGTTATCAGTAATACTATAGCTATTGTCTACATCGGATTGAGTTATATTTATTTTATATCTATTTTTTTCAATTGCATATAAAAGACCGTTAATTATCTCTGGAGATTTTAAATTAATAGATATCTCTTCATTTAAAATTACATTCTCACTTCCTGTCTGAGCCAAATCTTTTATCTCAGCATCATTTGTCATATTATCATTTTCTGTTTTACTATCAATCTGTACACTTTTATTACAGTCTAAAAATCGTGCACTTTTTTTCCCACAGAAATAATCTAAAAAATATCTATAATCGCTTGTCTCTCTATAACTGTCGGCCTTGTTTAGATACATTTCAGATTTATTTTTATCTTTTTTTGAATAAATACTTCCCAGCCAGTAATTTTTTAGTATATTTATACCTACATCTTTACTTTCTATATTGTAATATTTTTCCAAATATTCTTTTGCATTTTCATATTCTTTTATCTTGAAATAATAACCACCTATGAGTACGCCGTATTTTTCTTTGTTATCTTGGGTATTTATCAAATCTTTAAGAATTTTTAAATCTCTTTGGTTTGGTTTTTTAACTGCATAAAATTTTGTAGAAACATCTACCTGGTTGTAGTTATATATCTGTTTTTGGGCGCACCCTACAAAAGCTGAAATTATTAAAATAGAGATAACTCCTCTGAATAGGTTCTTGAATCCTGAGATTCCCATAACTTAGTCCCCTTTTGGAAATAATATTTTTAGCCTGTTTTATTTCAGTTTCTATATCTTCCCCTTTGTAAAACAGATAGGCTGTTGTTTCATGTGAAACGTTATTTGTCCACTTTATAATATCTACGACTTTTCCAACCCCTCTTGAAAATATTATATCGGCCTTTAAATTTTTGACATTTTCAACCCTATCGTTTATTACTTTTGCATTAGTAATTTCTAATTCATCAATAAAATGCGAGACATGCTCACACTTTTTCTTTATACTATCAATCAGGTAAAACATTTTGTCAGGGTACATCAATGCAAGTATAACACCTGGAAAGCCACCGCCTGTACCAACATCTATCCCTATCTCAAAATCTACATTTAAGAACTTGGCAAAGTATATGCTGTCAAGAATATGCTTTAAAAAGAAGTCTTCTTTTTCTTTAATCCTAGTCAGATTAATGGGGACATTTATATGAAGGTTGTAAAGTTCTTGAAATTTCTTAAGCTGATTCTCGGTAAAATCATAGTATTTACTTATCATTTACCTCTCACTCGCTCAATATAAATGTGAAGCAGTGAAATAGCTGCCGGTGTCATCCCTTGTATTCTCGAAGCTTGACCTAAAGTCTTAGGCTTAATTGCATTAAGCTTTTCAATATATTCTCTTCTTAGCCCCGGAATTTTTTCAAATAATATATCATCTGGAATCTTAACATTTTCCAACGATGACAGTTTTTTTGCTTCTGAATACTGTTTTTTTATGTAGCCTTCATATTTAACACTTATTTCTGCTTGCTCTACCACTCGTTTATGAAAATTATTTAAATTAATATATCTCGACAATTTATATATATCTATTTCAGGGCGCCTTAGCAGGTCAAAACAGCTTGTGCCTTCATTAAGTGCAACACCCATGGAACTTAAATACACTTGATTCTCACTATTAAGCTTTACCTTTGTAGAAGTAAGAAGATTAATCAGCTTATTCAAATCATTCTTTTCATTCAAATACCGTCTATATCTCTCTTCGCTAATAAGGCCAAATTTTCTGCCATACTCAATTAGCCTATGCTCTGCGTTATCCTCTCTTAGTAGCAGACGATATTCACCTCTTGAATGAAAAACACGATACGGCTCATCTACTCCCTTAGTTACTAAGTCATCTATCATAACACCTATATAACTTTCATCCCTTCTCAAAATAAAAGGCTCTTTATTGTCTAAAGACAGTACAGCATTTACTGCAGCGACAAAACCTTGAACTGCAGCCTCTTCATACCCGGTAGTACCATTTATTTGTCCTGCAAAATAAAGTCCTTTTATCTTTTTTGTTTCAAGAGTCGGATACAAGTTTGTCGGTTGGACAAAATCATATTCTATTGCATAGGCAGGCCTTACAAATTCAACATTCTCTAGCCCTTCAAGGGAGCGATACATCTTATATTGAACATCAATAGGTAAAGAAGATGAGAAACCATTTGAGTAATATTCCTTACAGTCAAGCCCTTCGGGCTCAAGAAATATTTGATGCCTGTTCTTATCCGGAAACTTTTTTACCTTATCTTCGATTGAAGGACAATATCTCGGCCCAATCCCTTTTATCACACCTGCATACAGTGGGGAGCGGTGCAAATTTTCTCGAATTATTTCATGTGTTTTTTCATTAGTATAAGCTATATGGCAAGGAAGTTGAGGGAGCTTAACTCTTTCATTCTCAAAAGAGAAAGGTCTCGGCTCGTCATCACCATATTGAATTTCTAATTTTGAAAAATCAATTGTATCAGCGTGTAGTCTTGCCGGTGTGCCTGTCTTGAGCCTCTCAAGATCAAATCCCAACTTTTTTAAATTTTCTGCCAAATCAACTGACGGAAATTCATTCATTCTTCCTGCCTTATAACTTTTTTCTCCTATATGTATTAATCCATTCAAAAATGTACCGGAGCACAATATTACCCTTTTACTTAAAAAGATTGAGCCAAAATCTACCTCAACCCCTTTTATTTCATTATTCTCAACAATTATATCAGTCACAACACCTTGTTTAACATCAAGGGAAAACTGACTCATTAAGACTGAAAGCATTCTATCTCTGTATAGCTTCTTATCCGCTTGTGCTCTCGAACTTCTAACAGCAGGTCCCTTTTTACTATTTAGTATTCTAAACTGAATCCCAGTTTCATCTATATTTTTGCCCATCTCTCCACCAAGAGCATCCAAGTCCTTTACCAAATTCCCTTTTGCAAGCCCTCCGATTGCAGGATTACAGCTCATCTGCCCAACTGTTTCAATATAAATTGTCAACAATAACGTTTTGGCTCCCATTCTGGCAGAAGCTAATGCGGCTTCACACCCGGCATGTCCAGCCCCTATGACAATTACATCGTATTTTTTATTATATTCATACATATCTAACCTCGTGTTTCACGTGAAACATTACTTCCCAATACAAAATTTGGAAAAAATATTATCTAACAACTCATCTGTATATTTTTGACCAGTGATTTCAGTTATTTTATCAAGACAATAATGCAAATCTATAGAAATTAAGTCCAATCTTTCAATATCAAAATTACTAGACAGGGCAAAAAGAATATCGTAAACCTCTTGAAAAGTGCTGAAATGACGCTCTGTAATTAAAAAGGTTTGATTAATTTTATCAAAATCCACGCCCAAAGCACTCTTATAAATAATATCCTGTAAAGCCTTAATACCTTCTTTAGTTTTAGAAGAAACATATACATCACAATTATAATCCAATACTTTATCTTTGTCCGACTTATTACCTACTACAATAATTTTTTTATCATTTACAAGTTCAAGCAATCTATAATCTTCGTCAGAAAGTTTTGAAGAAACGTCAAAGACCAGCAAAACAATATCCGCATCCTTAACCCGCTCAAAACTTTTTTCAATACCAAAAGCTTCAATACTTGAATCAGCAGTCCTAATACCTGCAGTATCAATAAATTTCACAGGCAGATCACCTATCATTATCATCCCTTCTATATAATCGCGTGTAGTGCCCGGGATATCAGATACTATTGCTCTATTTTCATTAAGCAATACATTCAATAGAGATGATTTTCCAACATTCGGCTTCCCTATAATTGAGACTGAAATACCTGACTTAAGATACTTGACTTTATTGAAATTATCTAATAATACAAGTAAGTTATCCAAAATAGAACTAAGCTTCTCTTTACAAAATAATATCTGCTCTTCATCGATATCCTCGTCAGGAAAATCCACAAAAACCTCAACAACTGAGAGAATATCAAGGAGATTATCTTTAAAACCAATTAAATCTTCCCTTAAGTTACCCTTAAGCTGCTCAAATGACCGCATTACCGCAAACTCACTTTTAGAGGATATCAACTCATTGACTGCTTCAGCCTGGGATAAATCAATCTTTCCATTTAAAAAAGCTCTCTTTGTAAATTCTCCCGGCTCTGCAAACCTAAAGCCAAGTTTTTTAAATTCGGAGAAAGCCATAGAAACTATCTTAGGATTGCCATGGAAAGATATCTCTATTACATCTTCACCTGTATAAGAATTTGGTGCTTTAAAATAATAAACCAAAACATCATCTATAGGATTATTATTGTATAAAAAATCCAAATGATAGACTTTTCTGTGCTCAAAATCCTTGAAACATTCTCCGGACTTTTTTCTAAGCAAAGTATATACATCAGTGGCAGTAGGCCCTGATACTCTTACTACAATTACTGCACTGTTTACAACCGGAGTAATCGGCGCAAATATCGTGTCCATTTAATATTGATGAGTTCTTGTCTTAAATGATTTTAATGTGTTAAACATCAACATAGCTATTGTCATAGGGCCAACACCACCGGGTACAGGGGTAATATAGCTGCACTTGTCAAAAACATCAGAATAGTTAACATCACCAACCAACTTACCATCCACTCTGTTAATTCCAACATCAATTACAACAGCACCATCCTTGACAAAATCTGCCGTTACAAACTGAGGAATACCTACTGCAGCAACTATAATATCAGCATTCTTACATATTGAGGCAATATCTTTTGTCCTTGAGTGACAAATAGTTACAGTGGCATTCCCCCTTAGTAAAAGGGAAGCCATCGGTTTTCCTACAATATTACTCCTTCCTATAACTACTGCGTTTTTACCGGACAATTCAATACCATATTCCTCAAATATTTTCATAACACCATACGGAGTACACGGAAAGAGAGTGTCTTCTCCAATATTTAGCAAACCAACATTAAAAGGATGGAAACCATCTACATCCTTTTTTGGGTCTATCGAATAAAGAACTTCCTTCTCATCAATCTGTTCAGGCAAAGGAAGCTGAACAAGAATACCGTCAATACCATCATTTTTATTTAATTCATCAATAAGATTCAATAACTCATCAGTAGTTGTGCTTTGACTCAATCTATACACAGATGAATTAAACCCAGCCTCAAGGCAAGCTTTTTCCTTCATATTAACATAAACTTGGCTTGCGGGATCTTCACCAACCAAAACTACTGCAAGGCCAGGTTTTCTACCAACTTTTCTACTTACTTCAGCCACTTCTTCAGCTATCTTACCTCTTATTTTAAGACCTAATGCCTTGCCATCAATAATGGTAGTCATCTAATCCTCCTTTACAACAGCTATAGAGATAATTTTATCTTCCCCTGTATTCATAAGCTTCACACCTTGAGTATCTCTTCCTAAAACAGGTATCTCAGATACACTTATTCTAATAATTTTACCACTTTTTACAATGAGCATTATATCATCTTCCATCTTTACCTGTCTTGCCCCTACAACAGGACCTGTTTTCTCGGTAATTTTCGCAAGTTTGAGACCTTTACCGCCTCTATTTTGAATTCTATAATCTGTCACAAGAGAACATTTACCAAAACCATTAGAAGTAACTGTAAGTATAAAAGGATGACCCGAAATAACTTCCATAGATACAACTCTATCATCTCTTGACAGACTAATCCCTTTTACTCCTACAGCATTTCTTCCCATAGGTCTAACATCTTTAGATGAAAATTGGAGTGTTTTACCCTTCTTTGTCGCAAGAATAATATTATCTTCATCAGAAGTTAACTCTGAACCGATAATTTCATCACCTTCTTTCAATTTAATAGCAATCATGCCGCTGCGACCGCTTTTAAACTGCTCAATATCAACCTTTTTAACTGTTCCATATTTTGTACACATGAATATACATTTATCTTTTGTGCTTTCATTAACAGATATTGCCGAAGCAATATACTCATCAGACTCTAAACTTAGAAGGTTAGCAATATGCCTACCCCTTGTCCCCGGAGCAGATTCAGGTAGCTCATAAGTTTTTAAAAAATGAATTCTACCTTTGTTAGTAAAAAACAATAATTTAGAATGGTTTGTACTTAAAATGAGCTTTTGGACAAAATCATCCCCTTTGCTAAGGGTCGCACTTTTACCTTTGCCACCCCTTCTTTGAGAAGTAAACGAAGATAGGAGTGTTCTCTTTATATAGCCATTATGTGTGATTGTAACAACAGTTTCACTGTCAGGGATAAGGTCTTCAATAAGTAGCTCTTCAGTGTCAGCTTCAATGACAGTCCTTCTTTCATCACCATATTTATCTTTTATTTCAATCAATTCCTCTCTAATAATTCCCATCAATACTTTATTACTTGATAAGATACTTTTGTAGTATTCAATATTTTTTAGAGTATTTTTGTACTCTTCCAATAACTTATCTATCTCAAGCCCTGTTAATTTTTGCAATCTCATTTCAAGGATAGCCTGAGCCTGCACATCACTAAAACTAAATCTGTTCATCAAATTCAATTTAGCGCTGGCAGTATCATTGGAAGATTTTATTATTTTAATAACTTCATCTATATTCTCAACTGCAATCTTCAAACCTTCTAATATATGGAGTCTTTCTTCTGCCTTTTTTAATAAGTACTGCGTCCTTCTTGTAACTACAACAACTCTATGATTTAAAAATTCCTCAAGAATTTTAAAGAGTGAAAGGGTCTGTGGTTTACCATCCACAAGGGCAACCATATTAAAGCCAAATGATGTTTCAAGCTGAGTAAACTTATACAGCTGATTTAAAATAACATCGGGTAATTCACCCCGCCTAACCTCAATAACTACCCTTATTCCATCTCTGTCAGACTCATCACGCAAGTCAGTAATACCCACTATCTTTTTATCTCTAACCAACTCGGCAATTTTCTCAATCAGCGTAGCTTTATTTACAAGATATGGAATTTGAGTAATAATAATTTGCTGTTTGCCGTTTTTAAATTCTTCTATTTCAGCTTTAGCCCTTACCTTGATACTTCCTCTGCCCGTAAGATATGCATTTCTAATGTCACTAATCCCCATAATAATACCGGCGGTAGGAAAGTCAGGACCTTTAACTATCTTAAAAATATCTTCATGAGAATAATCTGGATTATCAATAATATAAACAAGAGCATCAATTATTTCACGTAAATTATGTGGTGGGATATTTGTTGCCATCCCAACAGCAATACCACTTGTCCCGTTAATTATAAGGTTAGGAATTTTTGTAGGTAAGACTACAGGCTCAACCATTGAATTATCATAGTTGGGAATAAAATCTACTGTTTCTTTATCAATATCAGCAAGCATCTCTTCGGCGATTTTAGACATTCTTATTTCTGTATATCTCATTGCCGCCGCTGAGTCACCGTCCACAGAACCAAAATTACCCTGACCATCGATTAATTGGTATCTCATAGAAAAGTCTTGAGCCAATCTTACAACTGTATCGTAAACAGCAGCATCACCATGAGGGTGAAATTTACCTATTACATCCCCAACAATTCTTGCAGACTTTTTAAATGGTTTATTATGAGCCACCCCCATTTCATGCATTGCATACAACACTCTTCTATGGACAGGCTTTAGCCCGTCCCTAACATCAGGCAAAGCTCTACCAACGATTACGCTCATAGCATAATCGAGATAACTTCCCTTTATAGAATCTTCTACACTTATATCAATAATACCCTTATTCTTTTCCATTTATACCTCTATTAAATATCTATATTCTTAGCATTTAATGCATTGGTTTCGATAAATTCCCTTCTGGGTGCAACCACATCCCCCATAAGTAGAGAAAAAAGTTCATCCGCTTCTTCAGCATCATTTATAGTGATTCTATACAAAGTCCTTCTTTCAGGGTCCACAGTCGTTTCCCATAACTGTTCAGGATTCATCTCACCAAGACCCTTATATCTTTGTATATTCAAACCTTTTTTAGCTCTATTCTCAATATAACTTACTAAATCCTGGAGCTTTTCAAAAACAATATCTTCGTTATCTATGGTAACTTTTATATTGTCTATGCCAATCTCTTTTGCAAATTTAGACAGCCTCTGCAACTCCTTAAACTCAGGACTTCCAATAAAGTCAGTATTTATAATAAACATCCCCTTATCATGCTCAAGAATAATATTATATCTTCCATATTCAGGGTTAAAATCTATATAAGCCTTTTTATAAACATCTAAAAGCCCCTTATCTCTCAAAATATTAAACATATTTTCAACAAACACTCTATCGTTAAGGGATTGTGGCTTTAAATCTTCATACAAAGAAAGCTCATACAAAATATCCTTTGGCATATCCCTTTTAGAAAAAACATCAATAAGTTCAAAAAACTTCATAAGATTTTTAAAAACTTCATTATACCTATGCTGTGACAGATTTTTTATCTCTACACCATCAAGTCCTAACTCAAGAAGAAAATCCTGCATTTCATGCTCGTCATTGATATATCTTTCTGATTTACCTTTCTTAACTTTGTAAAGAGGAGGCCTTGCGACATATAAATATCCTCTCTCTATTATCTCTCTCATATATCTAAAGAAAAAGGTCATAAGAAGTGTCGAAATATGAGCACCATCCACATCAGCATCTGTCATAATAATAATCTTATGATATCTTAACTTTTCAATATTAAAATCATCTTTTCCAATTCCTGTTCCAAGAGCAGTAATAATATTTTTTATCTCATTATTTGATAATAATTTATCAAATCTTGCCTTTTCAACATTCAGTATCTTACCTTTCAGTGGCAAAATTGCCTGAAATCTTCTGTCCCTACATTGTTTTGCTGAGCCACCCGCTGAATCACCCTCAACAATAAATAACTCAGACTTTGAAGGGTCTTTTTCCTGACAATCCGCAAGTTTTCCAGGCAAAGTTGAAACCTCAAGAGCACTCTTTCTCCTTGTTATCTCTTTAGCTTTTCTCGCAGCTTCTCTTGCGCGATATGCCTGAACAGCTTTATCCAAAATCTTTTTTACAATATGTGGGTTTTCTTCAAGAAAATCTGGCAAATTACTGTTCATTATAGTTTCTACAGCTACCCGTGCTTGAGAAGAACCAAGCTTACCTTTCGTCTGTCCTTCAAAAACGGGCTCATTCATTCTAACCGATATTATTACAGATAACCCCTCTCTTAAATCATCACCAGTTAAATTTATCTTTTCTTTCAATAAGCCATGCCTATTTATAAAAGAGTTAAATATCTTTGTGTAAGAAGCCTTAAAACCCGCCTCATGAGTACCACCTTCAACAGTATGAATATTATTTACAAATGAATAAATATTTTCGTTATAGGTATCATTATAAGTAAAAACTATTTCTACCATAATATTCTCATGAGTGCCGTTTATATATATAGGCTCTTCAATTAAAAGTGCCTTTGCTCTATTTAAATACTTTAAGTAACTTATTATACCGCCTTCTGCAAAGTATTCATTCTTCTTCCCTTGAGATTCATCCGCAATAGATATCCTTATCCCACTATTTAAAAAGGCGAGCTCCCTCATTCTCTTAGAAAGTATCTCAAAAGAAAATTCTGTAGTTTCAAATATTTCAGGGTCAGGCTTAAAAGTTACTTTTGTACCTGTCTTGCTTGTAGTACCAATCTTTTTAAACTCCTCAACAGGCACACCTCTTTCGTATCTCTGAAAATAAACTCCTCCATCCCTTTTTACAGTGACTTCAAGATATTCCGAAAGCGCATTAACAACGCTTACTCCTACACCATGAAGTCCTCCTGAGGCATAATAAGCACCTGAATTAAATTTACCCCCTGCATGAAGGGTAGTCATAACCACCTCAACAGTAGGCTTTTTGGCAACAGGATGCTCACCAACAGGAATCCCCCTACCATTATCCTCAATAGTTACACTGCCATCAATATGCAAAATAACTTTAATTTCGTCACAATACCCTGCAGAAGCTTCATCTATTGAATTATCAACGACCTCATATACAAGATGATGAAGCCCTCTCTGGTCAACTGAACCGATATACATACCGGGTCTTTGTCTAACAGGTTCAAGACCTTCCAAAACCTTAATACTTTCTTCATTATAATCTTTTCTATTTTCAGTCATATATCTCCCTATAAAGTTATATTATTTGCATTTTTAAAGTACCTATTTTCAACGCCGGTAATTATTAACTGATATTTTTCAAAAATAGATTTAAATACACCAATTCTTTCACTATCAAGACCAACCTCAAAGTCATCTAAAACTAGGATTATACCACTTTTTCCAAAATCTTCAATAGATAATAAAATAGATGCAAGGGTAATAAGGGAAAAAGTCTTTCGTTGGCCAAAAGAGGCGAAATCCTCATATATTTTACCGTTTAAGGAAAAGTATATTTTATCAAGATGGCAGCCGGATAATATTTTACCGGCAAATAATTCTTTTTTAAAAATATTTTTATCGGGAATGTTTTGTTTTATCAAAATTTCAAACGTCTCATTTTTAAAGACATTCTTAAATTCTTGAGATAATTTTTTATTTAAAAATTTAACTTCTTTTACCCTAAAATCAGTAATATTTAAACTCAAAGACAAAAGCTCTTCATTTACTATATCTAAATACTCTTTATCAATTTTATCTGATTCGAGAATATTCTTTTTTATCTCAAGCAGTTTATTGTATTTTTTTAATATACTTAAAAAATAAAAATTTTTATAAAAAACAACTCTATCAATAAAGCTTCGTCTATCTTTTTGATTTTTTGAAAGGATACCTTCATTCTCAGGTGAATAAGTAAATAAAAGTTTGTCTTTTATATAATTATCAAAAGCTTCTTTATTGTCATTAAGATAAAGCTCTTTTTTTTTACCGTATTTTAACTTTGTATCGATAATATTATTTTCCTCATCGATTAATTTGGCATTTAAATAAAAAAAATCTGAGTTAAATGATATAATTTTTCTAAAGTTATGTTGTCTAAAGCTCTTCAATGTGAGAATAACTGAAATTGCTTCGGCAAGACTTGTTTTACCTGTACCGTTATTGCCAGAAACATAATTAATTTTGTCAAACGTAAAAATATTATCTTTATGATTTCTAAAGTTAACTAATCTTAGTTTCTTAATTAACATTAAAATTGTTCAATCGTAAGAGGTACTACTAAATACTTATACCAATTATCTTGTGGTACAATAAGTGCAGGACTTTTTCTGCCATTCATTTTTAGTTCGACAAAATCTGTATCTACAGCACTTAAAATTTCTATTAATTGCTTTGAGTTGAAGATGATGTCTAAATCTTCACCTGAAAATTCAAGATTTTCAATAAAATCATGACCTAAACCGTATTCTGTTTCAAGGCTGTATACTGACAATTTACCATTACTGAAAGATAAAACTACACCATGAGTTATTTCACTTGTAATTGAGGAGACTCTCTTTAGAACGTCTATAAATTCATTTTTTGGAAGCTTAGCTGTTGTAGGATATTCGGCATTAAAAAGTGAAGCAATACTTTTAATATATTTTTCTATCAACTTAGAATAAATTTGTGTTTTCCCAATTTTAAAAACTATCTGTTTCTTATCTGTTTCTATTGTAACAGTTTCATTACCATCGATAATTTTAATTACTTCAATTATTGTCCTTTTTGGTATATTTATTAAAAATTCGTCGGAGAATTCTTCTTCAAATTCTGTATGTGCTATTGCTATTCTCTGATAATCTGCAGCTGCAGCTTCTAATTTATTGCCATACGCTTTGAAGTGGCAACCACTGTATTCTATTTTTGAAGTATCATTAGATATACAAAAATATACTTTTTTTAATATTGCCTGTAATTTTTCGCTTGGTATTTCAATAAAATATTCAGGAACAATTTCACCTATAGTTGGAAATAATTCTGGATTTAACGTTGATAAATTAAATGAGGATTTACCACTTTTGATTTTAAGTTTATGTCCATCAAAACTGATATCTATGACTGCAGAGTTTGGTAACTCCTTAACTATATCAAGCAGCTTTTTGCAAGGGACCGTTGTTATACCTGTGTTTTCTATAACAGCATCTATTTCTGCTGTGTAGGCTGTATGAATGTTAGATGCTTTTATAGTTAGTTTGTCACCTTCTGCTTCTAGAAGAATATTTTGTAAAATAGAATTTATGTTTTTAGTACTTGTAAAGTTTATTGCATGGTTGAGTACATTTTGAAGTTCGTCTTTTACAATTTTAAGTTTCATCATTTCCTCCGTTGGAGATTATTAGTATTCTTTTATAAAAAGATAACAGTAGTAATAATAGAGTATGTTTATAATGTTGACAAGTGAATTTTTCAATATTTTATAATGAGTTTCAAATAAATATCTATGTGTAAAACTTGTTTTTTTTAACAACATTTTATAACAAAATAAGGGAGAAAAAATTATACTTTAAATAATCAACATTTTACAAACAAAAGTCTGAAAAATAAATTATTGATATTATTGGTTAAAAATTATTTATAAATAAGTTTGTTGATATTTGTTATAATTGTTTTTAGTTCTTGATCTTTTTTCATTTTTGATTCGATTTGTGATATTGAATGAAGAACAGTAGAATGATCTCTGCCACCAAGAAGCTCACCAACCTCTTGCAATGAGATATTTAACTTATCTCTTAAGATGTACATTGCAATTTGTCTTGGTAGTGAAATACTTTTTGTTCTCTTTTTGGACTTTAATTCGGAAATCTTAACATTAAAATAGCTACATACAGCATCAAGAACCGATTCAGGATTTACAGGCTTATCCTTTTTAATTAAAAATCTGTCTAAACATTTTTTAGCAAAATCTATACTAAGAGGTTCGCTGTTAAAGGAAGCATAAGCACTAAGCCTTATTAAAGCACCTATCAGCTCTCTTACATTATCCCCTTTTAGATTTTCTGCTAAAAATAACGCAATTTCATCGGATAAATTTATACCCATTATCTCAGCACGCTTTAATAAAATAGCAGTTTTTTCTTCAACATTTGGGGGCTGAATATCAGCAATCAAACCCCATGCAAATCTGCTGGTGAGTCTTTCTTCCATTTCAGGTATTTCATCAGGAGTCTTGTCACTTGTGATGACTATCTGTTTTTGTTCATCATAAAGTGTATTGAAAGTGTAAAAAAATTCTTCCGTGCTTCTTGTTTTACCTGCTAAAAATTGGACATCGTCAAACAGTAATACATCGATATTTCGATACTTTTCCCTAAAGCTGTCCATAGATTTAGACTTTAATGAATATATCATTTCGTTGGTGAAACTCTCGCTACTAATGTAAAGTATCTTAAGTTTTGGAAATGACTTGATCAGCTTATTTCCTATTGCGTGCATTATGTGTGTCTTTCCAAGCCCTACACCACCATATATAAAAAGGGGATTGTACGTATGAAAATACCCTTCAGCCACTGCAGACGCAGCTGAGAATGCAAACTGATTTGAACTGCCAACTACAAAGTTTTCAAAATTATATTGTTTGTTTAGATTGGTAGTAAATTTTGGTATATTGATATCTTTATTTACATATACAGGGACGTTTTTTTCAACATTTTCAACTTTATGGTCGGATATTTCTATAGCAATATCCGCATCTATTGTTAACTCTTCGGTAAAAATTTTTTTTAAGACGTTAAGATATTTGTCCTCAACCCAATTTTTATAGAATTTGTTAGGAGCAATTATTGTTACAAGATCACCCCTTAATTCTTTTATTGATAATGGTTTAAGCCATGTTTCAACAATTTGGTCACTTAAATGTTTACCGGCATATTTTAATACTTCTTCCCAAATTCTATTTTCAGCCATTTACCATCGCCTCATAACCATGCCTATAAAGTTCATTGAGGATTTCCTGAATATGTTCTCTTCCCTTCGTTTCAATATCAAAGACAACCTTGGTAAAATTAACAGGCAGATTTATATCAAATCTGTAATGTTTAATGTCTAACACATTTGCGCCACATTTTGCAATAATATCTGTTGCTGCAGACAATGAGCCTGGAGTGTCCTTTAATATTATTGATATTTGTGCAAAACGCCCAGTTGTGACAAGCCCTTTGTTAATAACCCTTGAGATTAGATTAACGTCAATGTTTCCACCTGATACAACAAGTGCACTCGTTTTCCCTTTTACATCAATTTTGTTGGCAAGGACAGCAGCAAGCGGTACCGCACCTGCGCCTTCCACAACAAGTTTTGATTTTTCTATATATTGCAAAATAGCAAAGGCTATTTCATTCTCACTAACAGTAACTATTTCATCCACATACTTACTGCAAATTCCATATGTCAAATCGCCTACTTTTTTTACAGCAATCCCCTCAGCAATAGTTGCTGAGCTTGAAAGGGTAACCAAGCTCTTCCTTAAAAAAGAGTAATACATCCCTGCTGCATTTTCAGATTGAACACCAATTATCTTTATGTCAGGCCTTACCTCTTTTACATAAGAAGCTATACCGGCAATTAATCCACCGCCTCCGATAGGTATAATAATTTGATCTATATCAATATCTTCATCCAATATTTCAAGACCTATTGTCCCTTGGCCTGCTATAACATCCATATCATTAAAAGGGTGGATAAAGTAAAAATGTTTTTGTTTTGATAAATTTAGAGCATAAGAATAAGCTTCGTCATAATTGTTTCCGTGTAATATGACTTCTGCGCCATAACTTTTTGTATTTTCCACTTTCACAAGAGGGGTTTGCTTTGGCATAACAATAGTAGCTTTAATTCCAAAAAGGCTTGAGCCAAATGCAACGCCTTGAGCATGATTACCCGCTGATGCGGCAACAACACCGTTTTTGCATTTATCCATATTGTTAATTATTGAGCTTAATGCACCTCTAATTTTAAAAGAGCCTGTTCTTTGAAGATTTTCAAGTTTAAAATAAATATCACCTTCAAATATTTCAGAAAAATAGTTTGAATAGTAAAGAGGCAGCTGTTTTATATATTTTGCTATAAGTTTTTTTGCATTTTTGATTTCTTCTTTCAATTTTATCCTCTAGTAGTTTATATGGAAGAAAATTTAGAATAACAAAAAATTTCAGGTAATCAACTGTTTTTTTATGATTGAATTATTTGAAAATATAAATAATCTACGAATAACAAATTCTGAGAGGTTATCATGAATGACAGATTATCAAATGTGTCCCCATTTATTGTTATGGATATTATAAAAAGGACAACAGAGCTTGAAAACGTAATTCATTTTGAAGTAGGCCAACCTGACTTGCCGCCAACAGAAAAAGTGAAGAGCGCTCTAATGGAAATATCAAACTCTCTTTCTTTCCCTTACACGGAGAGTCTTGGTATTGCTCCTTTAAGAGAAAAGATAGCAGAATTTTACAAGAAGTATTACAATCTTGATATTCCAATAAATAGGATTTTAGTTACTCCAGGGACTTCAGGGGCGTTTTTGATAGCTTATGCCATTACTTTGAATAGCGGTGAAAAGATTGCACTCAGTGACCCGTCATACCCATGTTACAAAAACTTTTCATACATGTTAGATATAGTGCCTGAGTTTATACCGGTAGATTCCTCAACCAACTATGAGATGAGGGTAGAGCATATCAAAGAGCTTAAAGATATAAAAACAGTGCAGATATCTTCCCCTTCAAACCCTATCGGAAATATTTATGGAAACCAGGCATTAAAAGAGCTTGTGGAATATTGTGACAACAAGGGGATTAATTTTATTTCCGATGAAATTTATCATGGGCTTACTTATACTGGCGAAAGGGTTTCTTCTGCCCTTGAATTTTCAGATAATGTCATTGTGATTAATGGTTTCTCAAAATATTTTTGTATGCCGGGTATTAGGCTTGGGTGGATGATTATGCCCGATAATTTGGTCAGAAAGGCTGAAATATTGATGCAAAATCTGTTTATATCCGCAAGTAGTGTGAGTCAGCAAATAGGGCTCTATGCGTTTGATTACGAACACTTAGAAAGATGTCGCGACATGTTCAAAGAAAGGAGAGATTTTTTATACAAAGAGTTATCGGAGATTTTTAAGGTTGATGTTGTCCCGGAAGGTGCATTTTATATTTGGGTGGATGTTTCTAAATACACGGATAATTCATTTGAGTTTGCAAAGGAGCTGCTTGAAAATATTCAGGTAGCCGTTACTCCAGGGGTAGATTTCGGGAAATATAATACTCATAAATATTTAAGATTTGCTTATACAAGGAATATAGATCATATGAAAGAAGGTATTGAAAGAATTAAGAGTTATTTGAAAAGCAAAAAATAAATTATAAGGAATTTTAAATTGAGCACTTCTGAAAAAAAAATGTTTATAATGCTTATGCTGTTGACTATTGCATCATTTACCGGTTTGCAGGGGTGGATGACGCTTTTTAATAATTTTGCAGTGGAAAAGGCAAACTTTGATGGCTTCAATATGGGCTTTACCCAATCTATTAGGGAGATACCTGGTTTTTTAGCCCTTTTGGTAGTTTATATTTTAATTTTAATAAGGGAGGATAGGCTTGCCGTTTTATCAATTTTTACATTAGGAGTAGGCATCTTCTTAACAGGTTTCTTCCCGAGTTTTTTGGGGATTGTTTTTACAACCCTTATTATGTCATTTGGTTTTCACTATTATGAAACGGTTAATCAATCTTTGACATTGCAGTATTTTGAAAAATCTAAATCACCTCTTGTCTTTGGTCGATTAAGGTCGATAGCTGCCGTTACAAGTATATTGACAGGTATTGTGGTGTATTTTTTGACAAAATATTTTGATTATAAAACATCTTATATGATTTTAGGCAGCTTTGTCATGTTTATTGCATTTGTTACATTTTTTATGGACCCCACGGATAAGAGTAAACCTGTCCAAACAAAGAAAATGATTTTAAGAAAAAAGTATTGGCTCTTTTACTTGCTGACATTTTTGGCCGGTGCGAGAAGACAGATATTTACAGCATTTTCGGTTTTTTTGTTGGTAAAAAAATTTGAGTTTTCAATACAGAGCGTAGCGTTACTATTTTTTGTTAATAACTTTATTAACTTTCTCATAAGCCCTTTAATAGGCAAAGCGGTTAACACGTTTGGAGAGAGGAAAGTCCTTTCCCTTGAATATTTCAGTCTTATATTCATATTTTTGACTTATGCATTCACTCCAAATAAATATGTAGCTGCCTTTGTGTATATACTTGATCACGTATTTTTTAACTTTTCTATGGCTATAAAAACGTTTTTTCAGAAAATAGCCGAAGAAAAAGACATTGCATCAAGTATGGCGGTCGGCTTCACTATTAATCATATTGCAGCAGTAGTTTTACCTGTGTTAGGCGGAATGCTTTGGCTTATTAATTATAAAATACCTTTTATAGCAGGGGCATTTTTAAGTTTTACATCCCTACTTGCTGTCCAATTTATCAAGAGGTATGAAAATTTATGATAATTTCAATCGGGAATATATCACTTGGAGGCACAGGGAAAACCCCTTTTGTAATCTTGATTGGAAAATATTTTCTTGAGAAAGGGGAACGGGTTTGTGTATTATCAAGAGGTTATAAAGGTAAGCTTAAATATGATACAAATATTATTTCAGACGGCAATAGGTTTTATTTTACCCCTCCAATGGCAGCTGACGAGCCATATCTCATTGCTAAAAATCTAAAAAATGCTGTGATTATAACGGGGAAAGACAGGAATAAAGGGTATATTCTGGCTAAAGAAAAGTTTGCTTGCAATACATTTATCCTTGATGACGGTTATCAGCATAGAAAAATGCAAAGGGATGTAGACATTTTACTTTTAGACTATCAAAATTCTGTCTCAACGGGGCTTATATTCCCTTTTGGATATTTGAGGGAGTTTCCATCTTCTATCAAAAGGGCAGACATAATTGTTTTTACTAAAACAAATGGTGGCAAAACGATTCCTGAAAAGGTCAAGGGGTATGTTAAGGGGAAACCGATATTTTTCTCTGACTACAGATTTACTTCTATCGTCAGTAAAAGTGAAGAAATACCTCTAAAACATATAAATGGTGAGAAGGTATTGACATTTAGTGGTATTGCAAAAAACAAGCACTTCTTTCATATGCTAAAAAGTGTAGGTGCAGATATAGAAAATACATTCTCTTTTCGAGACCATCATGTTTACACAGAAAAAGAATTGCTTAGCATACTTGAAAGCGCAAAAGAAAAAGATGTAAAATATATTATTACTACCGAAAAAGATTATGTAAAAATACCGGATAATTTAAAAGAACAGTTTTACTATGCTAAGATAGAGATTGTGTTAAACGATAAAAAGAAATTTTTTGAGGCTATTGAAAATACATATAAAAAAAAGCGGCCCTGATGGCCGCCTTGTTTTACATTTCTAATGAAAATTCCTTTGTATCAAACCAGAATCCGTCTTTTTTTATAAAGTTTAATTCTGCTTCAATGATATTATAGTGTTTGGATTCGACATCTGCCAATTTTTCAAAAAATTCTTTTACTTTAGGATCTGTCGTATTTGCTGATTCCTTCTTGTAAAATTCCATAGCTTTTTTCTCATGCTCAAGGGCAATCTTCAAAGCTTCTTCATCACCTAACTCACCTTTGTCTACAGGCTGTAAGCTTGCATCGTTGACATTAGGCATAAATTTGGAAAGTCTCCCCTTAGGGACTTCAACTGATTCAATCGGCTGTCCGGCTAAAATTTTATCTTTAAAATTTTCGATAAGTTCCATGTGATCAATTTCATCAGCCGCCAGCTGAATAAACATATCCTTTCCAACGCCTACTTTGGTCTGCTTAGCGTATTTTAAATAGCTCCTTAATCCTTCTTTTTCTGCTTCATAAGCAAGTTTTAATGCTTCCAGTAATCTTTCAGCCATAGTATCCCCCTTATTTTGAATTGTTATCAATTATAACTTTTTTTTAGAAATTTACAATACATATTGAAATAAAATTGTTAATAAACTAAATAAATGAGAACTTAACACTTTAGGAGGTTGTTATGAACCCAATCGCTTTGGAGCTCAATGAGCTTATTAAAAAGGAAAATCCAAAAGTATATGAAATGCTTTCCGAGCTTGGTAAGAATTTATTTATGCCAAAAGGGATTTTGACTCAGTCTGCAGAGGCTAAAGAGAAAGCCCATAAGTTTAATGCCACAATAGGTACTGCTACAGAAAACGGAAAACCGATGTATCTTGATTGTATTTATGAAGGACTTAAGACATACGATCCTAAAGATCTTTTTCCATATGCACCGGCTACGGGAAAGCCTGAGCTTCGAGCAAAGTGGAAGGAGAAAATGTTAAAAGAAAACCCCTCTATGCAGGGTAAATATATAAGCACGCCAATAGTAACAAATGCATTAACTCACGGACTTAGTATTGTTGCAGATTTATTTTTGGACAGCGGAGATTACGTGGTTATGCCTGATATGTTTTGGGGGAACTACAGGTTGACATTTTCCGTTAGAAGAGGGGCAGAAATAAGCACTTTTAATACTTTTACTGAAGATGGAAAATTTGATGTGGATGCAATGCTTGCAAAAGTCAAGGAGTGCAGCACATTGAAAGATAAAATTGTTATTATATTGAACTTTCCAAATAACCCAGCAGGCTATATGCCTACATTAGATGAAGGGGAAAAGATTGCTAAAGGGTTAATTGATATAGCAAATGCAGGGACAAAGCTTGTAGTTGTGACTGATGATGCTTATTTTGGGCTTTTTTATGAAGACAGTATGACAGAATCAATTTTCGGTTATCTTGCAGGACAAAGTGATAATCTGCTCGCTGTCAAGCTTGACGGTGCTACCAAGGAAGAATATGTATGGGGATTTAGAGTAGGATTTATCACTTTTGGTTCTACAAATAACACTCCACAGGCAAATCTTTTGTCTGCTCTTGAGAAAAAGGTTGCAGGCCTTATCAGAGGGACTATTTCAAACTGTCCTCATCCATCTCAAACATTTGTATTAAAGGCTTTGGAGCATCCTAACTTTTATGCTGACAAGCTGAAAAAGTATGAAATAATGAAGGCAAGAGGTTTGAAGGTAAAAGAGGTTTTAAACAATACCGATTATTCGGATGAGTTTACCTACTACCCTTTTAACTCTGGCTACTTTATGTGTTTAAAACTGAAAAATGTAGACGCTGAAAAGTTAAGGGTGCATCTGCTCGATAAGTATGGAGTAGGTACTATTTCTGTGAATAAGACCGACTTGAGAATAGCATTTTCTTGTATAGAGGTCGAACAGGTGCAAGAGCTTTTTGATATAATTTATAAAGGTTGTAAAGACTTAGCATAGTTTTTATAAAGGGGGATTCCCCCCTTTTTTTTAAAGAGGGTTTAACATGATTGTAGATGCAAAAGGGAAACCTTGTCCTACCCCGGTTATTATGACCAAAAAAGCTTTGGAGTCAATTTCTGAAGGTATTGTCACTGTACTTGTGGATAGTTTCACTTCTAAAGAGAATGTGTTGAAATTTGCTGCAAGCCAAGGCTTGACATCTGAAGTGCTGGAGAAAGATGGTATTTTTGAAATAACTATTGCCAAGGGTTATACTTGTGAGTTGACAAGCAATAATACCGAAAAAAAAGTGTCACAGAATATTGTTTTATATGTTGGAAGTAATGCAATCGGTAATGGAGATTGTTATCTCGGCGAAAAGCTGATGGACGGCTTCATTTCCAATATAAAGAACATGGATGTATTGCCTACAAGTATAATATTTGTAAATTCAGGTGTTTACTTGACTACACTTAATGCAAATACCATTGATGAATTGAAAAAGCTTGAAGGGGTAGAGATATTAAGCTGTGGGACTTGTCTTGAGCATTTTGAGCTTGTTCAAAAGCTGCAAGTTGGTGAAATAACAGATGGCTATAATGTTATGAAAAGACTTTTTGAGGCGGACAAGGTTATTAGATTATGAAAAGAAGGCTGACACAGTTTGTAAAAGCTGCCGGCTGAGCTGCTAAAATAGGTCCGGAGGACCTAACTAAAGCGCTTGGGAATTTAAAGATTGAAAAGGATGAGAATTTACTGGTTGGCTTTGAGACCAGTGATGATGCCGGTGTGTACAAAATCAGGGAAGACCTTTACCTTGTGCAAACGGTAGATTTTATTACCCCTGTGGTTGATGACCCATATACTTTTGGCCGAATTGCAGCAATAAACTCATTGAGCGATATTTATGCGATGGGCGGTAAACCGGTCACTGCCCTTTCAGTACTGATGTACAATTGTGATATAGATGAAGTGGTAATTTCAGAGATGATGGAGGGGGCGGTTGAAGAGCTGAATAAGGCAAAATGCACCCTTTTAGGCGGACATACCGTAGATGACAGTGAGATAAAGCTTGGATTTGCTGTAACGGGTTATGCTGAAAACAATAAGTATTATAAAAATTGCTCATTGAGGGAGGGTGACCTTCTTATATATACAAAGCCTCTTGGAATAGGTATTTTGACTACAGCGATAAAAGGTGAGCTTGCTTCGGATAACGATATTATACAAGTGACAGATACTATGCTTTTGTCAAACCAGAAAGCATGTGAAATATTAAATAAATACGATGTTTCAGCTGTAACGGACGTCACCGGTTTTGGATTTGCGGGACACCTTTACGAAATGGCAAAAGGCTCTGATAAATCAGTGGAAATCTATACAGAAAATTTTAAATTTTTAGATTCAGCTTTATCATTTGCAGAAATGGGGATAATACCTGCGGGGGCATATTTTAATAAACAATTTATCGCTAACGAATATGAATACTTATATAAAGAAAATAGGGAGATAATGTTTTTTGACCCGCAAACTTCGGGCGGACTTTTAATAGGTGTAAGCTTTAATGATGCCAAAAAGATGCTTGAAGAGTTACAAGAAATTGGTTATGAGGAATCGATTATTGCAGGCCTCGTTTTAGATAGGGCTGAAAAATATATATTTTTTAAGTAGGAAGATGGAACAATTAGTATCAGTCATATTAGAGAATTCACTTAACGAAATATATGTATTTGAAGAGGATACGTATAAGTTTTTATACCTGAATAAAGCAGCACTTAAAAATATAGGGTATTCAGAAAATGAAATTCTCAATCTAACACCAATAGATATTAAGCCCGAATTTACCAAGGAAAAATTTGACTTAATTATGGCCCCGTTAAAAAAAGGTGAAAAAGAAAGGGTTATTTTCAATACGTTACAACGAAGAAAAGATGGCACTACATATCCTGTAATGGTTAGTCTCACTAAAGGTAGATACAATAATAAAGGTGTTTTTTTGGCAACTATTTTTGATGAGAGCGAGCTTTATAGGGAGAAAGAGAAGTTTGAGAATATGTTTCGGTTACATAAGGCTATTATGCTGTTAATAGACCCTGAAACAGGCGAGATAATAGATGCAAACGAATCTGCGCAGCAGTTTTATGGTTTTAATCTAAACGAATTAAAATGTATGAAGATTCAGGACATAAATATTTTATCTTATGAGCAGGTTAAGTGTGAGATGCAAAGGGCTAAAAGCGAAGCAAGGAATTACTTTAACTTTAAGCATAGATTGAAAAATGGAAAGGTAAAGGATGTAGAGGTGTACAGTTCACCTATAACATTGGGCGATAGATCGTTGCTTTTTTCTATAATTCATGATGTGTCTGAAAGAGCAAAACTTTTAGAAATAATTCAGGCAGAGCAAAAGCTGAATACAGTAGGGACACTTGCAGCTGGAATTGCTCATAATTTTAATAACGTATTTACTGTTATTTATGGATATCTTGATGCTATTGAAGCTCTATCTACGGATAAAGTTGTGAAAGATTATATAGACAAGTTATGGAAGGTGCTTGATAAGTCTAAGTCTATAACCTCTAAGCTGATTACATTTTCTGAAGGTGGATCTCCATTTTTAAAAACTAATAATCTTGATATATTTTTATTAAAAATATTCCAAGAATTTAGGGGAAAATATAACATTGATGTTAGTTACGTGATGCAGCAAAATTTATGTGAGCTGGAATTTGACGATAATCAGATAAGAAATGCAATCGAAGAGATAATACTTAATGCAGTTGAAGCATCATCGGATAGTAAAGCCAAAATAGATGTAAAGGTTGATTATGCCGATTATACTGAAGTAAAAAATATCTTGCCAAAAAAGAGATATGTTAAGATTGTTATCAAGGATTATGGAAAAGGTATCAACCCAGGTATAATAGACAAAATATTTGAGCCGTTTTTTACAACAAATCTTGCTCAAAAACGAGGTCTTGGACTGACGTCAGCATATTCCATTTTAAAACATCATGGCGGAACTATAAAGGTTAAATCTCAGCCTAACGAAGGCGCGGAATTTGCATTGTATTTGCCTTGCGTGAAATAGGATAAAAATTATCTGACAATCTTATCTGCAATTATTAAAAATTTAGTAGGTATTTGATAATTAATCTTTTTTGCAGTATCAAGGTTTACAACAACCATAAAATGTTCAATCTTAGTTATTGGTATATTTGAAGCTTTTGCACCGCTTAACACTTTTACAGCTTTTTGCCCTGCAAATCTCCCGGCCCTATATTCATCTACTACAAGTGCCATCAATGCTCCGTGTTTGAGAACAAAATAATCATTCTCCGACAGCGTAGGAATCTTTTTTTTGTTAATATAATCGATTATTTCTATCCCGGGTATTTGACTGTAAGGTATATAAATTATGTCAACATCGTTTAAAATATTCTTCCCTTTTGTTATATCTTTTACTGAAACTTCTTTTACATTAAAGTTGAAAAACTTGCTTAACCTTTTTATTTCGGTGACACTACTGAGATATTCGTTGTCTACACTTTGTTTTAAAACACCAAGAGTTTTAAATTTTTTCATCTGCAATAATACCTTAATATGCTCCAAGATGGAGATTTCAGTAGTAACTCCAGTTAAATGAGCTACAGGTAAAACATTGCTTGCAACAATATTCTCTCTTACAGGGTCACCTTTTATATGAAAAACTATTTCTTTATGAAAAAGATGTGAATTATAAATATCCTTAACGGCTTCTTTCCCGTTGACAAAAATCATATCCGGGTTGATTTTTTGTATAAAAGGATAATAGCTTCTTAATATTTCAATATTTTTAGTACAGGCAAATGTGTAAAAGCGTGCATCTGGATACCTGCCTAATATTTCATCCCTCACACCTTTTTCTATTAGACCATCCATATTGTAGGATATTATCACTATATTTTGACAAAATGCTGAAGTGGCAAAAAGTATGTAAAATAAAAGACTAATTGCCGAGTATTTCATTGATTTTCGCTAACCTTCTTTTAAGAGAATGTCTGCTTATCCCTAATATTTCAGCGGCTTTTTGCTTGACACCATCTGCTTCCACAAGAGCTCCCTCGATAAGTTGCTTTTCATAAAGCAGTAGCTTATATTCCAAATTGTTTAAAGTTTCCCCCTTAATCTCTTTCATTTCTGAAGGGAGCATATCTAAGCTTATAAAATTCTCAGTAGCAAGCAGTGCAAGTCTTTCAATTATGTTTTTTAGCTCCCTTACATTACCTGGCCAAGAATAATGTTTGAAAATCTCCACTACTCCATCATCAAAAGCCAAATTTTTACCAAATTTTTTTGAGTAATTTTTTAAAAAGTAGTCAGCAAGCAAAGGGATGTCAGAAATCCTTTCACGCAAAGGGGGGACTTCAATAGGGATTATATTTAGTCGATAATAAAAATCGCTTCTGAATTTTCCCTCTTCAACCAGTTGTTTTAAGTCTCTATTGGTAGCAGCTACTATTCTTACATCTACCTTTATCTCTTCTTTTCCGCCAATTCTGCGAAATGTTTTGTTTTCTAAAAATCTTAGCAACTTGGGTTGTAATTGAAGAGGCATATCACCTATTTCATCAAGAAAAAGTGTACCTTTGTCAGCAAGCTCTATAAGACCCGGTTTTCTATTTTTAGCATCTGTAAAAGCACCCTTTTCATAGCCGAAAAGCTCTGTTTCAAGAAGGTGTTCAGGCATACTGGAGCAATTTATATCAATAAATTTTTCATTTTTTCTTAAACTTTCATTATGAAGAGCCTTAGCAATCAGCTCCTTCCCCACACCACTTTCTCCGGTAATAAGTACAGTAGAATCATGTTTTGCTACTATTTCTACTGTTTTTAAAAGCTCATTTAATTTGGGTGAAATGCCGATTAATTTACCGATATCGGAGCTTTTATAAGTCTTATTTCTTAAATGTTCAATCTCCTGTTTACTCTTTTTTTCTGCTATACATTTCTCCACAATATGAAGCATTTCATCAAGCTCAAAAGGCTTGTTTATAAAGTCGTAAGCACCTGCTTTGATAGCAGCTATTGCAGAATGTATGTCACCGTGGGCAGTAATCATAATTACTTCAATATCCTTGCTTATATTTTTAATGGTTTTTAATACGTCAAGGCCATTCATATCTGGCAGCCTCAAGTCAATGATGGCGATATCAGGCTCCTCTGTGTTAACCTTTTTGAAAAAATCATCTGCTGTATAAAACGCAAACGAGCTAAATCCAAAATCCTCAAGAGCAATTTTCAGCGAGTTTGCCAATACTTTTTCATCATCAAGCACGTAAACTTTATTCATCAGTTTGCTTCCCCATTAAAAGTTAAAGTGATTTTAGTACCTACACCAAGCTCTGAATCTATTTTTATCTCTATATTGTTTTGTTTCAGCAAGTTATATACTACTGAAAGTCCAAGCCCGCTGCCGTCAGGGTTAAGTGAAAAGAAAGGATCAAATATTCTGTTTAGATTAGCTGAATCTATCCCTTTTCCATTGTCTTGAATAATAATTTTTATTAGAGAAGTATTTGTTTCCGTAAATATATTTATCATACCAATCTTTTTGTCTATAGATTGAATAGCATTTAGAATTAAATTAAAAAATATTTGAGTCATCTGATCTTTGTCTACAACAACGTAAACATCTTCCACTTCAACATTAAATTTTATATTCTTACCTTCAACCTCCTTTTTAAGAAGGTTAATGGCATACTCTACACTCTGCTTTAGGCTAATCTTTTCTATATTTGCAGAGGTTGGTTTCGCAAAATTAAGCATATTTTTTAGCGTGCGATTCAATCTGTCCGTTTCCTCAACAATAGATTGAATTAGCACGTTATTTGGGTCATTTGTATTTCTCTTTAACAAGAGCTGAGCTGTAGTTTTTATCCCAGCAAGAGGATTTTTTATTTCGTGAGCAATACCTGCTGACATAAGTCCTAAAGATGCCAGCTTATTGACCTGTATTAACTCTTCTTGCCTTTTTTCTATATCTTCAGCCATTTTGTTAAATGAGTCTGCAAGCATTTTGATTTCTCTCCCCCTTTTGATGTCTATTCTATATTTAAAATTCCCTTTAGCAAATTCTGCAGTCCCTTTAATGACCTTTCTTATTGGTGTAATAAGTTTCTCTGCAAAATAAAGAGCGGCAATAAGTGCAAACAATGTTACCGTGAAAACAAAGAGAAGAGTTTTTTCTTTTAATGTATTTATTTTGCTAAACAAAAATGATTCAGGCACATAAACGCTGTATGTCCAATTTAATGAAGGGACATTCGATTGAAAATGCTTATAGGTGAGACTAGAGGAAATTTCATTATTTTTATAAATTAATTCACCATTTGAGTGTATAAGCTTTACATCTTCATCGGTAAGCTTAAGTCTATCAATAAATCTAAAAAATTTTCTTTTTTCTATTTGAAAGACAAGAAGCCCTACAGGAGAGGATAAGTCTTCAAAATCATAGACCCTTTTCATAAGGTAAATGTTATCTGAGTCTATAAATGTTGAAAAGTCGGTATTTAGAGATTCCGCTATATTGCCACTTCCTATTGTCAGCTCATTTTTACTATTTTCAGGTATAGCAAGTATGAGAGTATTGTTTTTGTTAAACAAAAAGATACTTTTGTATATGTTTGAGTTAGCCCGGTATAAAATGAGCCTGTCCCTAATTGTATCCATTCTTTGACCGTAAGAAAACTGCAAAAATGAAAGCTGAACTAGCGGATTTTCTGACATTTGATAAATATCGGAAACAGTATTTTTGTAAAAATCCTCGGTTTGTGCAGCAATATTGTTAACAAGTTGAGAAGTTTGATTATGAGAAATTTCTAAAATAGATTTGGCAGCTGCATTAAAAGAGTGATATGAAATCAGAAGCATAGGGATGAGCCCGAAAATTATATAAAAGAGGATTATCCTTGTTTTAAATGATGGATATATATTTTTCATGATAAAAGCTTACAACAGTAACGATTTTTATTCAATACGAACGTATAATAATACTATTAAGTTAACTCTATAATGTCTCCATCAAATTCAAGAAATGCTTTATCTTTGCCAGTTGTCTTTGCTTTATACAACAGAGAGTCGGCACTTTTGATTATGTCATCGATATTATTACAGTTTAAGCAATTTACGGCACCAACACTTACCGTAAATTGTAATGTTTTATCCTCAAATGTGACTTCAAGGTTTCTGATATTATTAAGTAGCTTTTTCAAAACCATAAAGAAGCCGTTTTTTGTAATATTTGGCAGCAGGCAGACAAATTCTTCTCCGCCAAATCTGCCTACGATATCTGTTTGACGCAAGGTAAGTTTAAGGCATTTTGCAAGGTTGATAAGGACTTCATCTCCGCAACTGTGCCCGTAGGTGTCATTGATATTTTTGAAATTATCGATATCAAGAATAATAAAGCCTAAATCCTGCTCATATCTTTTTGCGTTTAGAAGCATAAATTGAAACTGCTCCATAAAGAAACGTCTGTTATATATTCCGGTCAATGCATCTATAGTGGCTTTTGTAAAGAGCTTGCGATTTGTCTCTTCAAGCTCATCATATAATTTTTTTGATTTATATGCAGTGGTAAATTTTAGTAAAAGCTCTTCAGCAGAGTATGGCTTTAAGATATAATCATTAGCACCATGAATCATCAAAGTTCTTAAAATCCCGCCATCCCTTGAGGAGGTTTGGATGATAATCGGGACATGCTTAAGCTTTTTATTTTTTCTTAAAAATTTGGTCAGTTTTATGCCGTCTATATCATCCATATAAAGGTCTGATATAATAACATCCGGAATGGTATTTTCAAGTGAAGCAATAAGCTCCTTTGGGTCGGTGAAAAGGGTGACATCAACACCTACCGATTTTAGGATATTTTCAATAAACTTTAATTGGACTATACTGTCATCCACCACAAATGCCGTGGCTGATCTAACATCAATTAAAGAAAGCAAATCCATCAGCTCATCTATATATTTTGCAAACTCTTCATTGATTTTGCTCTTAGGGACAAAATCGATTGCTCCGTCTTCATATACGGTAATCCTTGTCTTTTCGTCCTCATTTGAGCTTAGAACGATAACCGGAACATTTTTTAACTTATCGTCGTTTTTCATATATTTGCAAAGCTCAACCCCTTGCCCGTCTTTAAGTTCGTATGAAACTATGGCAAGGGAAGGCAGCGTCTCTTTTAGGACATCTATAGCTTCAGAATAAGATGACACGGAGAGTATCCCATATTTATCCTGCAATAGACTTTCTAAAAGAAACCTTGACAGCTTTGACGGGTCTGCTATAAGGATATACTTTTTCAAGTCAACTCCATATAATATTGAATGTATGCTATTATAATTGCTTTGGAGGATAAATGTCAATAGTAAGAGTTAGATTTGCCCCTAGTCCTACCGGGCATATCCATGTGGGAAATGTAAGGACAGCTCTTTTTAATTACCTTTTTTCAAAAAACAGAAAAGGTGTGTTTGTTTTGAGAATTGAGGATACAGACCTTGAGCGTTCAAGTATTGAAAATGAAAATATTATATATGAGGATTTAAACTGGCTTGGTCTTAATTGGGATGAAGGCCCTAACAAAGGGGGTGACTATGCTCCTTACAAACAGACTGAGCGAGTTGATATTTATAAAAAATATATAGATGACCTTCTTGAAAAGGGTTTTGCTTATTACTGTTTTTGCTCCAAAGAAGAGCTTGAGCAGGAAAGGGAGAAAAATTTAAAGGAAGGGAAAAATCCGATATATAGTGGTAAGTGTCGCAATATCTCTTTGGAGGAAGCAAGACAAAGGATTGCAGGTGGAGAGAAGGCGGCTGTCAGGTTTAAGGTTGATGAGAGTGAAGTAAAAGTAAAAGATATATTAAAAGGGGAAATTGATTTCCCTACAAGTATGTTTGGTGACTTTATAATAGTCAGGCCTGATGGCGTGCCTGTTTATAATTTTGTAGTTGTTGTTGACGACGCCCTTATGAACATTACCCATGTTATAAGGGGGGATGACCATTTGAATAATACCCCAAAGCAGATATTAATTTACAAAGCACTTGGGTTTAGTATTCCTGAATTTGCACATATCCCGATGATATTAGGTCCTGACCACTCAAAGTTGAGCAAACGCCATGGAGATACTAGTGTTAATCAGTTTAGGGAGAACGGTTATTTGCCGGATGCATTTTTTAACTATTTGGCACTTTTGGGTTGGTCGCACCCTGAAGAAAAAGAAATATTAACCAAAGAAGAACTTATAGATGCATTTAGCCTTAATAGGATATCAAAGAGTGCAGCGGTATTCGATTTTGATAAGCTTAAGTGGATGAATGGGGTTTATATAAGGGAAAAGAGCAGGGATGAATTGTTTGAACTTGCAAAACCTTTTGTAACTGTAGCAGACACTAATAGTGTTGATGAAGAGTGGCTAAAGGACGTGGTTTATTCCGTTAAAGATAAAATAACCACTTTAAGAGAGGTAGATGAGCAGATAAAAATATTCTTCGAACAATCCTCCCCTGATGATGAATCAATGGAACTTTTAAATTTAGAAACATCACCTCTTGTACTTCAATCTTATCTGAATGAAATAGAAGGGATAAGTAACTTGACTGCTGACAAGTACAAAGAGGTTACAAAAAAGATCCAAAAAGATACTGGTGCCAAAGGGAAAGCGCTATTTATGGTATTGCGTATCGGGCTTACCGGACAGAGGACAGGTCCTGATATGGATAAGATTGCGACACTTCTGCCGGTGTCTGAGCAGGTAAAACGTATAAGATATATATTAGGATTAATTAAAAGATAAGAGGTAAAATGTTCACAGTAGGGATTTTAGGAAGACCAAATGTAGGAAAATCAACTCTTTTTAACCGATTTGCCGGTAAGAGGATTGCAATAACTGATGATATGCCAGGGGTTACAAGGGACAGGTTAGAGCATATATGTGAGTGGGGTCTGAAAAAGTTTAAGCTTTATGACACTGCAGGGTTTGACCTGAAAGATGATATTATAAAAAAAGAGATGCAGCAGCAATTTTATTCGGCAGTGGATGAGGTTGACTTGTGTTTGCTAATGGCAGATGCCAAAGAAGGGCTTCACCCTCTTGATGAAATCGTAGCGGATATGCTTAGAAAGAAAGGGAAAAAAACTATTCTTGTGCTTAATAAAGTGGATAATCCTGATCTTGAAATGGCTGTTACCGATTTTTACAAGCTCGGATTTGATAAAATATTTTGTATAAGTGCTACTCATGGACGCAATATTGATGAATTGCTTGATGAGATAACTTCTCTGATACCTGATGTTGAAGAGGGGATAGTTGACAATGATAGGATAAGGCTTGCAATAGTTGGAAAACCAAATGTAGGAAAATCAAGTCTTTTAAATGCTTGGCTTAAAGAGGAAAGGGTTATTGTGACAGAAGTGCCGGGGACAACGAGGGATTCTGTAAATGTAAATTTTGAGTTTAATGATGTTAAATATACACTGATAGATACTGCAGGTATCAGGAAAAAATCGGTTATGTTTAAAGATAAGATTGAAAAATACGGATACTTCAGAGGGATGGATACCATTGTAGAGTCTGATATATGTATTGCGGTTATAGACGCAACTCAAGGTATTTTAGACCGGGATATAAAGGTTATTGCCGAGGCTAACAGAGCTAACAGGCCTGTTGTCCTTGTTTTCAACAAATGGGACTTAGTGGAAAATCCAGGAGAATATTCAAGACAATTACGAAGGGATGTCCAAGACAAACTTAAATTTTTATATAACCCTCAAATAGTCTTTGTTTCTGCCCAGACAGGGAAAAACGTTTACAGGATATTTAAAAGTGTTGAAATTGTTTATGAAGAATACTCAAAAAGAGTTCAAACATCTAAGCTAAATGAAGTCCTTCAACTTGCACAGCAGCTTCATCAACCCCCTGTGGTAAAAAATAAGCGCCTTAAATTTTTCTATATGACGCAAGTGGGGATAAGACCACCCGAATTTGTTGTGTTTGTAAATTATCCCGAAGCAGTACACTTTTCTTATGAGAGATTTATACTTAATTTAATTAGGCAAAAGTTTGGCTTTGACGGGGTGCCGCTGCAAATTCACTTCAGGCAAAAAGGGGATAGAGGGGAGTAATCTCCCATTATTATTTTCTTTTTCTCATAGGTTATGTTAATCAGTTTATGTTTTCTTGAATCTATCTCCCGTTATCTGGTATAATAAGATACAAATTAACGGGAGGGCTTTATGGTAAAAGTCGAAATATTTTATAATAGCGGGGTTGATACAAAAACACCCGATGTGGCTGAAGATATTAAATATAAGTTTGGCAGCAAAGTGGATGTCAGATTAATAGATCTTTCCAGCGAAAAGGCACCCGAGGAATATGGGATAATTAATCCACCTGAGGCAGTTGTTGATGGCAAAAAGAAGGTTAAACTTGATGGTGAAGATAGTTTAAAAGAGATAATATCAAAAGTAATTTTTTAAGGGAGACATTATGCCTTATGTTAATATAAAAATTACCAAAGACGGAGTTAGCAAAGAGAAGAAAGCGGAGCTTATCAAAGGTGTTACAGAGCTTTTAAGAGATCTTCTTGGTAAAAATCCTGCGACAACTGTGGTTGTAATTGACGAAGTGGAAACTGATAATTGGGGAATCGGGGGAGAGCAGGTAACAGAAATTAGAAAAAAGAGCTAAAGTATTTAATTATATTGCCGATAATACTAAGGCAGGGACGCATAAAATACTACAGGGATGTACCTTAGGGGTACGTCATGGTATCGGTATACAATGCGTCTAATAATTATCTTATTAATAATCTCAACAGATTTTCCAAGGCGGTCAACAGCTCAATAGAAAAGATTTCAACTGGTCAACGTATCAACAGTGCCAAAGATTCTCCTTCCGAAATAAGTCTTGTCAGCAGGTTTGCAGCCAGAATAAATTCGGAAAAACAGCTTGCTTTCAATTTGCAGGATATGATGAGTCTTTATCAAACCGCTGATTACGCTATCACCGGCTCAGGGGGGATTTCCGATATATTAAACACCATCAGAGAAAGAATTGTATATGCTGGTAACTCAATTCTAACAAGTCAGGACGTACAAAATATCCAGTCTGAAATAGAAGATTTGATAGATGAGATTTCAAATATTACAAATTCAACGGAATTTAATACAAAAAAGCTTTTTAATGGTGATATGTTAGGGACCGTTACTACATCAAATAGTGATATTGCAGGTTATGTTACGTCCCCTATTTCCAATGGTACATTTACTTTGGAAAACATAAAAGGTGCTACTTACCATGAAATAAAGTCTTCTACCGCTGCAAATCCTACTGCTGCGGCACCTACTGATTATACAGACTCATTAGGCACCTTAGGGGCAGTTTCTGCTACAGGTACAGCCACAGCAACAAATAGTTATGAAGTTATATTTACAGATTCTAATACTTTTAATGTTTATGACAATGCTTCCGGCACTCTTGCCGTTACAAGTGACACTGATACACCGTTTACTTTGGATGGGTTAAATATCACCGTGTCTTCCGGGGGGACTTATGCACAAGGATTTAAATTTTACTTTGACACGACTAATGGTTCAGGGACAATAACAGCTGCAGAAGGCAATAGAGGGAGCAGTGAATCTGTTACCAACACTTATTTTAGTAGCGATGCAATGCTTAATTCATACTTTTATATCAAAACAGATTTTGATAGCGGGACATTAAAATACAACGTTTTTGACAAAGATAACAACCAAATGGGGGATTGGACAAATATTGGAAGCGAATTTACATCTTTTGCAGACTCAAAACTTTCCGGTAGCAGTTTTACATTCAATGTCACAAATCCCGGGAAAGGGGATGTATGGAAGGTTGATTTTGGTACATTCGGGTCGCTGTCAACATCAGGTGGGACATTTACGATAGAAGGGGTTAGTGATTCGATATCAATTTCCTGGCAAGGGGATAATACGCTAAAAGATGTTGCAGACAGTATTAATAAGGTTGGAGAGGGCTTAGTTACTGCAAGTGCTGACTCTGGTGTGCTAACCTTAACATCTGCTAATTTAGGCTCTAGTGGCAAACTGAGAGTTTATGACAATGAGGGCAACTTTGTTTCCACCCTTAACCTTTCTGAAACTTCAGGGACGGGCAGTGATGCAAGTCTTGATTACAACGGGAAAACATACACTTCCACAGACAATTACTTCGATAGTGTTTTGGATAATATAAAGATAGAAGTAGCAGAAGGGGCAGATATACCTTCTGCGACAGTTTCGATTACAAAAAAAAGTCAAACTGTCCCTTTAAATATTGATGGTGGGACGTTGTTTGACTTGTATATCAAAAATCTTACTCCTGAGGTATTAGGTCTGAAAAATATAAACGGCGATTATAAGTTAGATGTAACGTCATCTACAGGGAGGTCTTTTGGTATCAGCCTGATAGATAAGGCTATTGAACAGGTGACAAGTGAGGCTTCACGGGTAGGTGCAAATATTAATACATTAGATTATCATTTATCCTCTTTGCAAAACAGCAGTATTGCAAAGAGTGAACTGCTATCAAATCATTTGAGCACTGATTTAGCCGAAGAGACTTCAAAGCTTGCTTCTGAGCAGTTAAAGGTGCAGCTTAGCACATCTATGCTTGCTCAATCAAATCTTACAACGCAGAGAGTACTGGAGCTTTTAGGGCTTGTAAAAAGTAATAATTAGGAGGTAATTATGGCAATTAGCAGATTAGACAGCAGTTATAATGATTATACGAGGCAGTTAAGGATAGAAGAAGCAAGAAAGTCGGATGAACGCAAACAGGCAATAATAGAAGAGCAAAAAAGAATGGAAGAGAAAAGGCTTGAAAGGGTGAGACAGGAGTCCAGACAAAGGGGAAACAGTGTAGATACCTATGCTTAATAAAACAGGGTCGCTGCTTTGGTAAATATTTTAGTGATTAGCAGCGGTTTTATTTGTTATAAAAAAGCTGAAAGGTTAATTGTGAACAGTGATTCGTGTACAAGAAATAAAATGTGTAAAATTAATATGAGTTATTAAAGGTTATAAAGGTGTTAGATACTGAGTATTAGAACTTAGCGCTTAGTACTAACGCTGAACATTCAAACACTTAATACCTGACACTTTAGCACTAACCTCTGTGCTTTTAAAAAAGCACCAAAGTCAAATTGTGGTTTAGATGTACAAAAAAACTGGGCAAAAACAGAAAAATATCTCTTTGAAAATATATTTATTATGCATATAATACCACTTTAATGTGGAGGTTACTTATGTATAGTGTTAAGGAGATATTGAGGATGGAAGTTGCTCCGGCTTTAGGATGTACAGAGCCGGTTGCCATAGCTCTTTGCTCTGCAGCCGCAGCAAGTCTGCTGTCGGATACAGAAAATATAAAGTCTATAGAGGTTGGTTTAGATCCAAATTTATATAAAAATGCCCTTGCAGTAGCGATACCTGGGACAAATGGAAAAAGCGGACTTAATCTTGCGGTAGCACTTGGTATAATTATCAAAAATCCTGAATTAAAGCTTGAGATTTTGTCTCTTGCAGATGACAAGGTATTAAAGGCAGCAGAGGAATTGGTTAAAAAGGGGATTATAAAAGTAAATCTCTTGAATGATAAAAAAGGTATATACATCGACACAAAAATTATAACTGATGTGGAGAGCAGCCGGGCTATAATTGAAAATTATCATAATAATATAACCGCTTTGTACAAAAATGGGGAAAAGATTGTCAACGACTCTTTGCTTAGTGAAGTAAAAGAGAACAAAAAATCTATAGCTGAAATGGAAAAATGGCTTTCCTCTCTGGACCTCGATGATCTGATTGATTTGTTGGATGATTTGGATGAGGAGGACTATACATTTATTAAAGAGGGTGTAGATACTAATATGGCTTTGGCTGAATACGGTCTTAAGCATGGGCCGGGGCTTGGTGTTGGTCTTGCGATTGAAAGGATGGTAAGACAAAAACTCATTTCAAAAGATATGGAAACTGATGCAAGAATATATACTTCTTCTGCTGCTGATGCAAGAATGTCGGGGGTGAGTCTTCCTGCAATGAGTTCAGCAGGTAGTGGAAATCATGGTTTGACTGCCATACTGCCTATTTGGATTGTAAAAAAATATGTGCAGGTAAATGAAAAGGAAGTTTATAAAGCGATTGCTTTAAGTCATATAGTAACTGCCTATATAAAATCGTTTACAGGGAGACTTTCTGCTGTATGTGGTTGCTCTATTGCGGCTGGCGCCGGGGCATCAGCCGGGATTGCATATCTTTTGGGTGGTAGTCAAAAACATATTGGCGGTGCCATAAAAAATGTTGTTCAAGATTTAGCGGGTGTGATATGTGATGGTGCAAAAGCCGGGTGCTCACTAAAACTTGCTACTGCCGGTGGCTCTGCAGTAAGGTCTGCGCTTTTGTCATTGCAAGGGATTATAGCTCAATCATCTGATGGTATTATTGGCGGCACGGCAGAAGATACTATGAAAAATATGGGGAAGATAAGCACTGAAGGTATGATAGATACTGACAGGACTATTTTAAATATAATGATAGAAAAGCAGTTTAATGTTTAACATATTTGTACTAATAAAAATATACAAAGTGTATTATACCTCGTATAATCATTCCGATTATTGAGGCAATTAATACTGGCTTGAGGACTTTTTGAAATTTGAGTCCTACGGATAGAAATACCATTATCCCTACGGGGTCAATTGGGTTTATCATAAATCCTGCAAGCATATTCAAGTCTTTCTGTGTCATTAATCCTTTTTCAATCATATCGATTACTACAGCCATCATTGCGGTGCCACCTGCCAAAAATTTTGTAATAATTGGTATAACAGAAATTGATGAAATCCCCGCAATATTAAATAAAGGGGCTGCAATCTGCTCTATCAGAGTAAGTACGTGAAGTTTTTTTAAGATATTTACAAAAAATATAGCAATTGTCAGTGCCGGAAGAGATTTGTAAACAACTAATACCCCTTTTTCGCCCCCTTCAAATAAAAGCGGCAAAATTCTTTTAGCAGAGGGGAAAAAATTATCAGTATGAATCTTGTGGGCGGTCTTTTTAACAAATAGCCCTACAATGAGAGAAGCAGCAATCCCTCCTATTAGGGATGAGATTATTGTGACGGGTAAATTTAGCCCAACTGCAATAAGGGGCATTGTGGCATTTGCCTGAGACATTACAATTGTTGCCGCAAATGTGGCAGCTATTTCTCTATCTGTATAGCTGTTATTATCCTGCATTATCTTGAATGTCGCAATTGGAGCCGCAAAACTAATAAGAAGAATTTGAAGGATTGCAAAAGCTCCTATACCGGGTATACCGAAGATTGATAAAAATGGGGAAAAGATATGAGCAATCTTTCTTAAAAAACCTTTTTCTTCAAGGGTATGCATAATTGCCATCATTATAACCATGATTGGCAAAAGGATATAAAGAGCAAGGTTTACGGCGGATTTGCCAGAATCCAGAATTAAAGATATAAATGTTTCCAACTAATCCTCAGAGGTTATTGATTTCGTCTAAAATCTTTTTTTGTTCACTCTCGGTGAATCCTTTTTCTGTTAGTACATCTTTGAGTTTGTCCCATATAGGTTCACCGCACCTGATACACCTAATCCCTTTTTCCATAAAGTATTTTACGGCATCCTTTTTTTCTAATACAATATCCTCAATTGTATTATCTAGAGTAAACTTTTTCATATAGTTATTATATTGTATATTTTTGATAATTTCAAAGATTACTTTACAGGATTACCTAAAGAGTTTGGTATGGAATAAATTTTTGTTGTAGAAAAAAAATTGTCTTTATACTAAATTAGAATCTGTAATAAAAAATCTAATAAGGGTATAAGTATGGCTGGAATAATTTTCAGAGGGATTAAGTTACAAGATTTGGCTGAGATATATAGCCTTGGGGAAAAGGTGTTTACTTTACAAAAATACCCGAATCTTTATAGAATTTGGGATGAGAGTGAGGTTACTGAGTTTTTTGTAAACAACAGAGAAAGTTGTTTTGTGGCCGAATGTGAAGGTAAGATTGTTGGCTTTATATTGTCTTATGTGGTTAACAAAGCCCGTATAAGATATGGCTATCTTGTCTGGCTTTGCGTTGACAGTGACTATGAGGCCAAAGGGGTTGCTTCGCAGCTTTTTGACGAATTTAAGACATATATGAAAGATAAAGGTATTAAAAACTTATTTGTAGACGTGGAAAAGAGTAATCAAAGGGCTCTTAATTTTTTCAGACGCAAGGGCTTTTGTGAGCCGAAAGAGCAAATTTATCTTACACTATATTTAGACAAAGAGGGGAAAGATGAAAATAAATGAAAAAAGATTAAAAGAGCTTTTAGTGGAAATGATTAATATTTACAGCCCTTCCGGCAAAGAGGAAGATGTAATACTTTTTTTAAAGGATTTTTTGAAAAAAAATAAGATTGGTTTTGAATATCAAGAGGTTGAGGAAGGTAGAGGGAATATCTTAATTTTGCCTGAAAATGGGGAAGCGGATATTGTCTTTGTAGGCCATATCGATACAGTCCCTGCATTTGATTATGAAAACTACGAAGCTAATATTGTAGATGATAAAATTTTGGGACTTGGAGCTGCAGACATGAAAAGTGGCTGTGCTGCAATGATAGAAGCTTTTTTGAGCTATAAAGAGAATGAAAAAAAAGATTTTCCATGTGCTCTTGCACTTGTTGTAGGTGAAGAGGAGTCCGGGGATGGAGCCTTTGAATTAGCCAGGGAGTATTCATTTGATTGGGCATTAATAGGGGAGCCTACAAACCTTAAGCCGTGTTTTGGACACTACGGATATGTAGAAATTTCTCTGGTAGCTTATGGACAGAAATTACATGCCTCTTTATCAAAACCTGAAAAAAATGCCGTTAAGTTAATGATGGATTGTATCAATCTTGTTATCGATCACGTTGATAAAAAAGAGGATATCTTTTACAACATTAGAGATTTTAATAGTTCTCAGGCAGGGTTTGCAAGCCCCGGAAGGTGTGAGTCTTTTTTAGACCTGCATCTGCCTTCAAAATATTCAATTGGAGCATTAACATTTGAAATAGAAGAATTGATTTACAGCGTATTTAACGAGAATGAGATAAAATTTTCACTAAAAACAATCCATCACGGTTATGAATTGTCTGATAAGGCTTATTTGCCTAAGGTATTGAAAAATATATACGCTGAACAAAATCACGAATTTGTATTGAGTTTTTTTAAAAGTGATTCAGATGCACCAATTTTATGGCAGTCAGGAATAAAGCCTATAATATTGGGGCCTGGAGATTTGTCAGTAGCTCATACATGTGATGAATTTGTGGACTTTAATGAGGTGGTTAAGGCGACTGAAATATATTATGCAGTTATGAAAAATATTAAATAGTTTATGTAAAAAGTAGAAAAGGCGGGTTAATTAATGAGTACATACAAAGAGATGGCAGCTATTTATGATGAGATTTTTCCATTTAGTCAGGATACATTTAATCTATTAAAACTAATGGCTAATGACAACGATAAAATTTTGGATGTAGGATCAGCGACAGGTAGTTATGTTAAGGCATTTATAGAGCAGGGTTATGATGCTATGGGGGTAGAATATACGGCGGAGTTTTCTAAGTATAATTATCCCTTACTAATTGGTGATATGAATAATCTCCCTTTTAAGGAAAACTCATTCGATTTTATTTTTAGCATTGGCAATACTGTGTGTCATTTACCTTCCAGGAGGGATTTTTTGGAGTTTCTAAAAAAAGTGCATGCACTTTTGAGGCCAAAGGGGCGGTTTTTGATGCAGATTATCAATTATGACCGGATATTTGCCCATTCATTAAAGGAGCTCCCTGAGATTAAAACCGAGAATTACTCTTTTACAAGGGGATATGCATATGAAAATCCATCATCTTTGGACTTTATAGGTGAAATAAAAAATAAAAACGGGGAGACTGTCCATAAATTTAATCAAAAACTTACACCGTTCATGTATCAAGATATTATTTGGGCGGTTAATTCCAGCGGATTCGCATTTGTTCAATTTTTTGGAAGCTTCCAGATGGAAAAATTTATAAAGAATGAGAGCTTTGTAAATATCGCTTGTTTTACAAAATTTTAAACACTGCTCCGAAAAAGCCATCCATATTTGATAATAATGGGTTAGTCTTGTAGTAAGTTTTGGCTTGTAGTGACTTTTTCATATGGTTGTCAAAGAGGGTGCTTACCTCTACCAATTTTATATTATAATTGTTTAAGAAGTATTCTACTTGCTTTTCATTCTCCTCTTTGAAAAAACTGCAGGTGACATAAATAACAAATCCACCCTTTTCGGTCAAATGGTAAGCCTTATCAAAGAGTTCACGTTGGTTGGCTATGAAATTATTCAGCTTTTCTTCATTAAGTCTTAAGAGCACATCTACATCTCGCCTGATTGAACCTGACCCAGAACAAGGTGCATCTATAAGGACTTTATTATATCGGCCGGAAAGCTTTTTAAGAAGCTTTATGTTAAATTTATTAAGCCTGACCCTTTTTTCCAATACTTTTAATCTGTTAAAGCTAATATCGTATGCATAGATATCGGGACTTAGACCTGTTGACAAAAGGGATAGTGTTTTGCCGCCAGTGCCGGCGCACATATCCAGAATCTTTTCTGAATGCTTAGGATTAACAAGAAAATATATCAATTGACTTGCTTCATCCTGTATTTCAAAAAAGCCTTTTTTAAATTCGTCAAGCTGCCTTAGATTGGTGTGTTTGGTAGTATATAAGCCGAAAGGGGATATCCCGGTATTTTCAAAAAAAGGATACTTTACTTTTAAATATTCTCTTGTAGTCTTCAATGAGTTGACCCTGATAGTCAAAGGTGCCCTTTGCAAAAAAGATAGAAATGTATCTTTGTCAAGATTTTCAAATATTTTTTTTGATACAAAATTGTTTACACCAATTATTTTTGATGGGAAGTTTTCATTATATTTTGTCTTGGCAATAAGTTCCGTAATGGTTTCATCATTTTCTATATCATGACCAGATGAAAATAATCCGTAAAACCTAAGAGCCTTGAAAAAGTAATCTGTTAGAGCATTTCTAATGGTTGAGTTAAAACGTTTTTCTCTTATATAATCATCAAGCACATTCTTGGCTATAAGATTTTCAGTGACAGTTTTACAAATAAGAGTATTAACTTGAGTGTAAATATTATCAGGTAGTTTCATAAAGGTTATTGTAGTAAAATTTTTTAAAAATGGAATTCAAAAATAACTTATGAAAATAAAAAAGCGGGGATTGTCCCCGCTTGTTGTTAGAAGTTACTGTGCTAAAAAAGGTCCTCTTACATTTCCAAAAGGGTTTACATGAAATGTAAACAGATTGCCGCCTGCATCTTTAACTTCAACCTGATACATTGTGCCTCTTGGCATATTAAATTTTTCAGTTTTTACAATTTCGTACCCTTTGTAGTTTTGAGATATAACATCTTGTACAGCTTTAACGGCTTCTTCCTCAGTAAGCTGTTTTACCTGAACATTTTGGTTATACCCGCCGTAGCAACCACCAGGTCCAAATCCTTTCCCTCTCATTCCGTAACCGGGTCCCATACCTTGTCCACCCCAGCCACCTTGGGCAAATGCAAGGGCTGTTGTTATTGCGAGTGTTCCTAAAACTAAAGCTAACTTTTTCATAGCTACCTCCATATATTGTGATGATAATCTAAAAGCAGTAAGCGTGCCAAAGTTTTGCTAAGCGGTAAATATATGTTATGCTTGAATAATTTTTATGAGTCTTAACCCTTAACTGTGTAATAATGAAACTATTTGTTACTTTTTTACACAATATGGTTTTTATTTTTTAAAAAAATGGATTGCAAAGTTTAGTTGAATTTTAACTTCTTAAGTGATATACCAAAACAATGCTTAAGCTGAATGTATTGTCGTCCGGAAGCTGTGGTAATTGCTACATAATGGAATCTGCAGATAAATATATCGTCGTTGATGTGGGGTTGCCACTTTATCGCGTAAAAGAGTTTATCCAATTTAATGAAGATAAGGGGATAGATTTATATCTCACTCATGAGCATACAGACCATATAGCCGGGATAAAACCTTTCTTGAATAAGTTTAAACCTAATGTTTATACAAGTGAAGGGACCGCGGTTGAGCTTCATTCTAAAGGGATTAGTTGTGAACATTTTTATATATTAGACCCAAGTAAAATTTATTCAATGAAAGAGTATGAGGTATACCCCTTCAAGATTGCACACGACGGCAGACAGCCATTTGGATACAGGTTTAATTTTAATAAGATTTCAGTGGGGTTTGCCACAGATTTGGGTTTTGTATCAAAAGATGTGTTAGGCGGTATAACAGGTTGTGATTGTGTTATCTTGGAATCAAATTATGAAGATGAGCTTCTTATAAATGGTTCATACCCTTATCATCTGAAAAAGAGGGTGATGTCTTCAAAGGGGCATCTTTCCAATAAAGAAGCGCTTAATGTGGTAAGTCAGATATTTTCGAAAGGTCTAAAAAAACTGTTTTTTGGACATATCAGTGAGGAAAATAATAGCTACGACCTTATTGAAAAATATGTAGATTTTTGTAAAAACAACTTTGCAATTGAGGCAGGTTATTTTAAACAAATGACTCCTGTCAAGGGATTAGAGTTAGATGCTTAGTGTGTTATTTTTTTTGTTACTTATTTTACAGCTTTTATTAGTTGTTTTAAATCTTGTTGGTCTTCCGGGCAACATTGTATCTCTTATATTTCCATTGATATATTTTTTTTCGTCTAAGATTAACTTTTGGCAGCTACTATTTTTAATTTGCCTTATTGCAGCAGGTGAAGTGATAGAATTCTTACTTGGCTATTATACAGGGAAAAAGGTTGGCGCTGTAAAGGGGAGCTTTTTTGTATCAGTAATATTTTCAATAGTACTTGGAATAGTAATGGCACCGCTATTTTTTGGGGTAGGAGCAATTATTGGGACATTTTTAGGTGCATTTATTGGAACATTTCTTTATGAATATCTTGTCACAAGGGATAAAAATCTTGCCTTTGAAAGAGGGGTCGCATCTTTTAAAGGGAGATTTATGGGGACTTTTCTAAAAGTCTCAATCGGTATTTCAACTGTTATTCTGTCTGGATTTTATATATTCTAATCTTCTTATTTGCCACTATTAAGATAAATCAAAATATGAGTTATAGGCATCCGGGATAAAAGCTATTTCATTACTATCAGTTAAAATGTTATCTATTTCATTAGGAGCGTTCAACTTTTTAAATCCCATCCTATCAAGGTCATCTTTACTAAAGTCCGAGTAAATATATACTTCATATTTCTCCAAAATAGATTTTAAATTAAAAGCTGTCTGCCTGTTGATTTGATAATCTCTTAGCAATATATCAAACATCTCTTCTGATGACTTAATATCAAAAAACTCTTCAAAGTATTTATTGCCGTAGCCATCTTGGCATTTAGCAAAAAATATAATTTTCCCGCCATCCTTTACAATTTTACAACCTCTATCAAGAGATTTTTGGGCTTGTACAAGGTTAATATCTTTGGGGAATCCACCACAAGAGATGATCGCTGCATCATATTTCTTTGATATTTTAATGGATGTGAGCTCTTTAAGTTTTTCAGTAGCAGTTATGTGTGACATAAAGAGGTCGCCTCCGGAAACATAGACGACTTCAGATGCTTCATTAAGTATAGTATTGATAAGAAAAAAAGTTTTGCCTCGTCTGGCAACCATAAGACAGTAAACTAGGTCATCATGGATAGGGTTTTGCTTAAGATTACCGGTGATAGCATACTTATGCTTAGTTTTATTTGCAGGGTCTAAAACGAGGCTATGGTTTGCCATAATCGTCTTTTTAGCAGCGATACCCGGCACTATCATCTTCCTCCCACCACCAAAACCAGCAAAATAATGGTAGCTTACTGAAGCAATAGGTATTATCGTATCATGCTCCAAATAAGCCCTGTTTATAAGGATAGGCGTATTGTTTTTTGTCTTTCCATAATATTCAAAAAGTTCCATATCTTCGCAGTCATGTTTGAGAATTTTGTGTCTGTACTTATTATACAGCTCTTCAGTAAGAATAGATTTTTGCTCATCCTCTGTTAATTGCCTGTGAGTGCCAATGGCAAAGATAATGCTAAAATCCTTTTTGTTTTCTTCAATTTTTTTTATGATTTCATCTAAAAATATTTCAGCTCCTGACTTTCTTGTAACATCCGGAAGGATGATCAGTATGCGTTTTGCCTGAGCGATAACGCTATCTAAGCCTTCACTATAAATGGGGTTTATATTTAAAATATCAATAATCTCATCTTTTGAAAGTGTGGGGAGTGAAGAATTATTATACAATTCTTCAACATTTTTGCTTAATTGTATATCAAGGATGTCTTTAGAATATTTTATTTTCAACATTATCCTCCGATTTTTGACATTGTTCTTTTGAATTGGGTATCACAACCCTCATTTGTTATATTGTGATCCAGCTCTTTCAGTTTGAGAGATTCGCGAATTTTTTCTTTAAATTTATCAAAATCCCTATTTTTGATTTCATCAAAAAGATTTATCTCCTTATCGGAAAGTAGACATGGTCTTAATTTACCGTCGGCGGTAAGTCTCAGTTTGTCACATTCTGAGCAAAAGTGATTTGAAATAGGGGTTATTATTCCTATTTTTGCACCGTTAGACAACATATAGTTTACTGCAGGTCCTTCAAATTTAGCTTTTTTAACAGGCTCATATGAGTATTTTTTTGAGATAATTTTAAGTATTTCTTCCCCTGTAATAATATGCTCTTTTCGCCACTCAATTTTATTCCCAATTGGCATAAATTCTATAAAGCGCACATTCAGTTTGTTTTTAGCTGCAAAGTCACAAAAATCTAAAATCTCATCATCGTTGAAAGTTTTAATCGCAACAACATTGATTTTGATAGGACTTAACCCTACATTTATCGCCTGATTTATACCTTCGATAATGTCATCTAACTTAAACCCACCTGTAATATATTCATACCTGTCCTGTTTAAGGGAATCGAGGCTTATATTTATTCTTCTGATACCTGCATCAAAAATATCTGTGGCAAACTTGCCAAGTAGTGAGCCGTTTGTAGTGAGAGTTGTTTCCTTAATCCCCTTGATTTTACCTATTTCACTGATTAGAAAAGATATATTTTTTCTTACCAAAGGCTCACCGCCGGTAAGCCTAATCTTTTCAATCCCAAGTTTTGAGAATGAATCCACGGCAAATATAATATCTTCATACTTGAGTATTTTTGAATGAGGAATAAACTCAAAATCGTGAGTGGGGATACAATACTTGCATCTAAAATTACATCTGTCAGTTACCGATACCCTCAAATATTTATATGTTCTGCTATACTTATCTTTTAATTTATCACTCATAAATATCTTCGTCTTTTAATTTTTTTTTGCCGAATATTTTTGCTACATAAATACTTATTTCATATAATATCAAAAGTGGGACAGCCATCATACACTGTGTAAATACATCTGGTGGAGTAAAAATAGCAGCCACTATAAAAATACCAACAATGGCATATTTTCTATGCTTTTTCATCATATCAGCGGTAACAATCCCCATTTTTGAAAGAAATAGAGTGAAAACAGGTAGCTCAAAGATAATGCCGAATCCTAATATTAACCTTGTTACAAATGATAGATACCATTGCAGCGACAGGCTGGCGATTACGTCCCCCTGGGCATAATTTAAAAAGAATCTGAAACCAAATGGGAATACAATGTAATAGGCAAATGCTGCACCTGAAAAAAATAGTATTGAAGATACAAGTACAAATGATACTACGTATTTTTTCTCATGAGCATAAAGACCCGGTGCTACAAACTTCCATAACTGATACAAGATAAAAGGCATAGAGAAAAAAACCGCTGCCATAAGGGAAAGTTTTAATTCGGTAAAAAATCCTTCGGTAAGTTTTAACATAGCCAAAGAAGATTTCGCCGGTAGCAATGGCACTAATGGTGCAGTTACAAAGTCCATAAAAAATTTACTGTTGTAATAACAAACTCCAAAGACAACGATTAAGACTATAAAAATTTTTATGAGCCTTTGTCTAAGCTCTTCAAGATGTTTGGTTAAAGGGAGTTTTTCATCCATCTCTTTTTTCATGCGTCTTCCCTTTTATCTTCCTTTGTAATAGATTCATCTTTTTTATCAAATTTTTCGGTATGTATCTCTTTTAAATCATCACGCGTTTTGGATGAATAGGTGTTTTTGGGTGGTGTGTCATCTTCAATATTAACGGCATCTTTAAAATCGTTTAAAACTTTTTTGAATTCCGCATACCCTTTCCCGAGTGCCTTTGCAACTTCCGGCAGCTTATTGGGACCAATTACAATCAAAGCAAGTGCAAGTATCAAAATTATTTCAGACATCCCTAAGCCAAACATATCATACCTCAAAAGTTTGTTTTCTTGGATAATAATTATTTAAGTTATAAAAATCAAGGAATTAAAGTTTTAGTTTGTAAAACTTCCATTGTTGCTTATTAAAACTTGAGTAGTAAGCAGATTGTAATTTTAAAAAATTAATGGTACTGATTAGGCATGGTTGAGTTATTGGGTTTTTTCTCTTTAGGTTTTTTTGGAGGGTTTGGGCATTGTATATTTATGTGTAACCCTTTTGTAATATATGTAGCGAGTAAGTTTGCGCCAAATTCTCCCGGGTATGTAAGATTTTTTCTTCCCCAAATAAAGTACAATCTTGGAAGAATTATAACTTATGGTAGTTTAGGTTTAGTTTTTGGAAGTGCAAGCAGTGCGGGGGAGCTTTTTGGGAATATTGTATATTTTCAAAAAATACTCGCCATTTTTGCAGGGGTATTTCTCATAGCGTATGCTACTTTTGATATTTTGGGGCTAAAAATCATTTCTAAGTTGGAAAATAATATTATCACAAAAAAAATAAGCAAAATTATTTCATTGTTTAGGTTTAATTCACCTTTCCTTGCCGGACTAGTTTTAGGTTTTCTCCCTTGCGGTTTGTTATATGGAGCATTAATAGGGGTTACATCATTGAATAATCCATTAAAATCTATGATTTCTATGGTACTTTTCGGGGTAGGGACATCTGCCTCACTACTTTTGGTTTCGGTATTTGGAAGTATAGTTTTAAAACATAGAATGCTATTTAGAATTATAAGTTTTTTAATAATGATAATACTTGGAATATTTTTTATTATCAGCGGGATAAGGTTTTGATTCGAAGTGAGTTAAAAACAACAATAAGTGAACTAATGCTCATTAAGACTGCTGAGAAAACCGGATGAATTTTTCCGGATATTGCCAGAGGGATAGTTACAAAATTATATGAAAAAGCCCAAAATAGATTTTCAATAATAATACCTCTTGTTTTTTTTGAAAGATTAAGAAAATCTTTGAGTAGCAGAAGATTGCTGTTAACAAAGACAGCATCGGAGCTTTCAAGGGCAATCTCTGTCCCTTTGCCCATACCTATCCCTATAAATGCTTGTTTGAGTGAAGGTGCATCGTTTATCCCATCCCCAACCATTATGGGGAATTTATGCAAGTTATTTTTTATTACCTCAACCTTTTCTATGGGGCTTAAAGAGCTAAATATGTTAATATCAGTATAATCTTTCAGAACTTTTTCAGCTGTTTCTTTGGTATCCCCTGTTAATACATTAATCTCAATATGTTTTTTGGTTAGAAAATTGTAAATTTCCCCAAAAGACTCTCTAACATTGTCAAACAATGAAATGACGCCGATAATTTTTTTATTGTAAGCAACCATTATATTTGTGTACCCTTGTGAAGCAAGAGACTCCAAGTCGTTTTTGACGATTGTATCAATGTCTATCCCTAATCTGTTAAATAAAAGCATATTTCCTGCAGCAATTTGAATGTTGTTATTTGTATTTCCTACCATCCCTTGCCCCGGTATCTCCTTTATATCAGTCACCTCTTCAAACCCTTCAGTATATTGTGAGACTATACTTATGGCGAGGATATGCTTTGAAAATCTTTCTAAGGATGCGGCAATTTTTAGTGTATTAAAATTATTATCATAAGACTTTATACCTACAATCTTTGGCACCCCTTCTGTAATAGTGCCTGTTTTATCGAAAAAGACAGCTTTTACCTTTGATGCATTTTCCAATATAAAGCCTTCTTTGATAAGAATACCTTTTTTAAATGCCGTTGATGTAGCAACTAAAATTGCAAGTGGTGTGGCAAGCCCCATTGCGCAAGGGCAGGCAATAACCAATACGGACACTGCATTCATAAAAGATGTGACAAAACTGTTACTGTGGTTAAACCAGTATAAAAACGTAGCAAAGGCAATTGCTATTATCGTAGGAACAAAGTAAATGGTTATTTTATCGGCAAGTTTTTGAAAGTAAAACTTACTTTCCTGAGCAGATTTTATAGCTTCAGCTATTTTATTTAATGAAGATTCTTTACTACTTTTTGTCGCTTCAATTACAAGTGTCCCGTTTAAATTGTTTGTACCGCTAATTACAGTACAACCCTGTTTCTTTAAAACAGGAACACTTTCTCCGGTAAACATTGATTCATTTACTTCACTTTTACCATAGATAACTTTGCCGTCAACGGGGATATTCTCCCCTGGCAATACTTCCAAAATATCCCCTTTTCTTATTGATGCCACTTTTACAATCAGAGGCTTTAATTTCCCTTGTATATAATCATTTTTGGTGAAAGACTTTAACAGCTTAGCTTGTTTGGGCTGAAGATTAAACAGTAAAGTAATCTCTTTGGATGCCTTTATCTTTGCTTCAGTTTCGATATATCTGCCGAGCAAGATTAGTGTTATTATCATTGAGGATGTATCAAAGTATATTTCTCCCCCGGTAAAGACTCCAAAAACACTGTAAAAGTAAGCGGAATAAGATCCCAAAAATACGAGCGTATCCATATTTAGAGTTTTTGTTTTCAGAGATTTTATGGAATTAATTGCAAAGGGGAGACCTGAGTAAAAAACTACAGGGGTGGCAAGAATCATAGCAATCAACTTAAACATCTCTTTTAAATTTTCATCTATACCTTGAAAATATCCTGCATAAAGAGCGACAGAATAAATCATAATTTGCATCGTAAAAAATGCACCTATACTGAATTTATAGAAGTAAGATTTTTTCAACTTTTGAAAATAATCGGATGATGACATTGCGGATAAAGGCACAGGTGTGTAACCAAGATTTGCAATACCGTTTAATATTTCATTAAGGGGTATTGTTGAGTTATCCCACTGAATTTTTACTTTATGGGTGGCGTAATTAGCCCTCACATATTTAATCCCATTTAGTTTGGAAAGGTAGTTCTCTATAAGCCAGATACATGCAGCGCATCTGATATTTGTAGCAATAAATTCTATTTCGGAGTAATTTTCGTGCTCAATTATATCATCTACAAATAGCTCATCACTTATAAAAGCAAGCTCAGGCGGGCCTGGCTTGTAATCACGCCTTTTTTTATAAAAGCTATCAAACCCTCCGTCTTTGATAATATGGTAAACACTTTGGCATCCGGGGCAACAGAAATGAAGCTCTTTGTCCCCTTCTTTTTCAACAATTGCAGTATTTTTATTAAACTTTAATAAGCAGTGGCTGCATTGAGTGGTATTATTCGTCGTCGTCATCTAGCATTCTGTATTTTGGTCCCTCAACATCATCAAATTGCTTACCTTTAACTGCCCAGAAAAATAGTAGCAGAGCAATAATTCCTAAAATAAGGCTTATTGGCACTAAAAAGAATAACGAACTCATTTTATATACATTGCAAGTAAAAGTGGGATAAGGAGCATCGCTATAAGCGATAAAATCATAATTATTGTACCTTTTTTCATAAAAACCTCCTACTTTATATAAAGTGTCTTTTCCAGCTCGACGACTTGCTGCATTTTCAAAAGTACCTTTAAGATATAATATCCTTTATTCAGAGGGACATTTACAGTGCAGGCTCTGTTTTTAATATTAACTTCAGGTCTGATTATTTCGCCGCCAGCGGGTCTGAATATTTCAACCCTTTCAATGGGAAAAGGTCTTTTTATTTCACCGTTTATTGTAAAACAGATTTTGTATTTATCTTCAACCTTTTCTATATTTAAAATTTCCAAACTTAATGAGCAATCATTTACAATTTTTTTCTTTTGGTCGTATAGAGATGCCTCAACATACGGTTTATCCACAACTTTTCCATCAAAATATCTGTTTCCAAAATAAAATGAAGACCCAAGCAGTAGAAATCCGGCAATTAGTAAAGCTATCATCATTTTCATTTTTTGCTTCTCCTTGATGTGATGGGTCTCCTAAAACTTATATTTTTTATCTCCGATGTTTTATCTTCTTTGTTAACTATTTTTAATTTTAGATTAAGAATAGGGGTGTTTTCAAGTAAATCCCTCTTTAATTTGACGAAAAAGGTAAAGTCCTCTTTCGACTTTGGCTTGACTTTAAAGATGCTATTCGGCGTTATTTCGTATCCGCTTAAATCTTCTATTTCAATAGCAATAGTTTTATCTTTGTTGTCCCCGTTTTCAATCACAAGGACATATCCGTTAGCAGCAAAATCATGAATATATCTAGGTAAAAACTTTTGATAGGGTATAACTTCTACCTGCACTTTCTTTGTGGAAACTGCGATTAAAATGAATATTATAAAAGAGATTACCGTGAGAAAAAGTGAAACGGTTGATGAGAATCTTGTAAATCTTTTTTTGTTTTCTTCGCCAAATCTGTAGGCAAAGAGAGATTTTTTCCCTAATTTCCCCATTACGTTGGCACAAGCATCTATACATTTTGCACAGTTTATACATGCAGAATTTTGCCCCTGCCTGATATCTATTTTTGTGGAGCATACCTTGACACAGCTGAGGCAGTTAATACACTCATCCCTTCTTTCAGGGATCATCCAGACTGCCAAAGTATGTTTATCAAACAATATTGATTGGAGCATTGAATACGGACAAACCGTTGCGCAAAATTTATATCTTACAAGCCAGAAGTTTAAAAAAAGAAGTGTGCCCAGCGTTATAAGTGCAGTAAAAATCCCTTTACTAAACTCATTGCCGAATAAACGGTCAAAAAATATTTCATACGGGATAAAGTAGAGTAAGATATTTGCTGCTATCATTACAGATAAAGCGTATAAGAGTATAATTTTGAAAGTTTTTACCGGTAAGTTACCTTTGTTAAAACTTTGTATAAACGAGGTCAGCTCCATAGAAACGGACTGAGGGCAAAGCCAACCGCACCATATTCTTCCAAAAGTTACGGTAATGTATAAAAATAGAAAGGTAAAAAATAGAAATAGTGCCAGAAGGGGTAAAAACTGATTTATCTGCAGTGAAAGCCCAAATAAATGAAACTCAAATGTGTAGATATTGAAAATCAGAAGGTGATTACCGTTTATTTTAATAAAAGGTAATGTTACCCCCAAAATTACCAATATCGCTCTAACTATCCGTCTGTAAAATTGAAAATTATTCGTCATCATCTTCAAGCATCTTATATTTTGCTTCTTCTATTTTGTCGTGTCTTTTTTTTGAATAGTAGTAAATTACTATACAAATAAATAGGACTACAAGTCCTATTCCAAAGATTAGATATGCTAACAGGTCACCCGGCATGTTTTACTCCTTTAAGCAATATGAGGGGATTAAATTTCCCCTCATATTAGAGATTTACTTATTTAAAGTTTCCTCAATAGCCTTGTTTTGTGTCCACCCGGTAAATGCAGGCGTGTACATATATGTGTAAAAGATACCAAACACTATAAGCCCTATATAAAGTATAAGCCACCCTAAAGGTAATTTATGCTTTGTATCTTCCCTTTCAAATTTTTCAAGATCATCAAATTCTTCTTTGTACATTTAAGCCCCCTATTTTTTTAAACTTTTAATGTACTCTACCAATGACCAAATCTCTTCTTTGTCATATATTGCAGCAAATCCCGGCATTGCACCTTCAAAGCCGTTTGCAATTATCAAGTAAGTGTCTCTGTCAGGACTTTCAGCAGATGCGTAATCTACAAGCGAGCCACCAATATTTCCTTCAGCATTTTGTCCATGGCATCCGGCACATTCAGCTTTGTAGAGTTTTTCCCCCTTTAAAATAGCGTCTTTATTGCCGGCTAATGGGCTTGTCTCTTCTACCATTGTCTCATCGATAGTGAGGACAGCTTTTCTTTCTACAGCTGTTCCAAGTACTTGTAAGTAAGCAACTATTGCGTCCATTTCAGTACTGTTTTTAAGTGTATTGACATCATCTTCAGTATAGGGAAAACCTAATGCTTTCATATGAGCAATTGTTTTTTCAACAGCAACCTTTCTGTCGTTTAAAAAGGCATATTTTGGCATATTTGATTTTTCATAAAACGCTTGTGGGTTTGTCATATGCTGATAATGCCAATCATCCGGATATTTGCCACCGATTCTTGCCAAATCTGGACCTGTTCTTTTGGAGCCCCACAAGAATGGTTGATCATAAGCAAATTCACCCGCTTTTGAATAATCTCCATACATCAAAACATCAGATTTTAAAGGTCTCACAGTCTGAGTATGGCAGTTTACACACCCTTCACGCTGATAGATGTCCCTTCCAGCAAGTTGGATGGCAGTATACGGTTTTAAATTTTCAAGTTTAGGGTGCATCCCTTTTGTAAACATAGGGATAAACACTGTAGCAATAGTACCGATCAAAACGGTTATTGCCGCTGCAAGAGAAAATATAAGAGCATTTGAATAGAGTTTTTTATTTTCTGACATATTCCCCCCCTTTAAGCTGTGGCAGAAGCAGCTTGTAATTTTGCTTCAAGCTCTGCTTTCCCTTTTTTGATTGTCATCATTACATTATAAATAAAGAGCAACATTCCGATTACAAATACTATTCCCGCAAGGGTTCTAAGCTGCCAGTAAGGGTAATTTCTGAGTAGTCCTTCCATAAAAGTATATTTTAGTGTTCCGTCAGGGTTTGTCATTTTCCACATTGCACCCTGTTGAACACCTGTAACCCACATTGTGATTGAAAATGCAAGTTGACCTATTAACACAAGCCAGAAGTGTGCATTTGCAATTTTTACACTGTAAATTTCAGTTTTATATATGTGTGGGATTATATAATACACTGCGGCACAAATTGTCATTGTTACCCAACCCATTGTACCCATATGGACATGCCCTGGTACCCAGTCAGTATAGTGAATAAGAGAGCTTATTACTCTTATACCTTGAGATGGACCCTGTATGGTCTGAAGTCCGTAAAATGTTATCCCAGCAATGAAAAATTTGGTTAAATAATTATTTTTCATCACTGACCAATCAGACTCAACAGTAAAATATCCGTTTACAACGCTACCCCAGGATGGTGCTATTAAAAAGAGTGTGAAAGCTATGCCAAGAGTTTGAATCCAATCAGGAAGAGGTGTGTAAACAAGGTGATGAGCACCAGTCCAAAGATAGGCAAAGATTAAAGACCAAAATGATATGATAGATAATCTGTGACTGTAAATAGGAAGCCCTGTTGACTTTGGTAAAAAATAATAAAACATAGCAAGAATAGGTGTCGTGAAAAGAAAACCTACAGCGTTGTGACCATACCACCACTGAACATTTGCACTATTGACCCCGGCAAATATGTGGTATGATTTGTCAAATCCAGCAGGAATAGATAGGTTATTAACGATATATAAAATTGCAACTGTAATAATAGTAGCAATTATATACCATAATGAGATATACATCTGCTCTTCTTTTCTTTTGATAATAGTGCCTAAAATATTGACAGCAAATATCACCCATAAAATAACAATTGCGATGTCTATAGGCCACTCAAATTCTGCATATTCCAGTGACTGATTCCAGCCTAAAAGAAGCGTAATCCCGGCTATGGCAACACCGACATTAAAAAGCCATAAATGGAATCTAGCAAGCTTTGGAAAGAGCAGCGGACGCTTTGCAAGCCTTATTACTAAGTAATAAAATACACCAAATTCAGCTCCAATCCCAAGCCCGTATGTTAATACATTTGTGTGGAATGTCCTAAGCCTACCAAAACTAAAATACGGTGGAATATTAAGACTTGCATCCCACATCTGAGCCGAAATCCATAGTCCAACCACAAGGCCAACTACACCCCAAAAAATTGCAGATAAAATAAAACCTTTTACCGTTTCATAGTCATAACGGTAGTCATTCATAACTATACCTCCTACAAGATATTTAATCTATCTTCAGTAAAAACAAAATCTTTTAGCTTGGCAGAGTGTAATTTTTTCTCCACATCGTCCTGAAGTTGCTTAAAAAAAACAGTAATATTGCATATAGGGTTAAGTAAGCACTTTTCAGGTTGGTCTACACAAATATTAATCGAATTGACAAATTCCATACACTTTAAAATATCCAATAAACTTAAATCAACCGCATCAGGGGATAAGGCTACCCCACCATGTCTACCCGTCTCAGAAACTATTATACCACACTTTGAGAGTTTATGTATTATTTTTATAACAATAGGTTTATTCAAAAAAAGTTTTTCACAAATATAGTCAATTTTGACCAGTCCTTTTTGACCGGCTAAAAAAGCTGCAATCCTTATGGCATAGTCAGCTTCACGTTTTATGAGTGACATTGTTTACCTCTCTGGTAAACAATAATATGTGTTTTTTTTCTTGTCAATATTTTTTATATCGATAGCTAATTTTTCAAATCTTACGACAGTGTTAAAAAGATGACCTTATTTTTCCATATCAAAGAGTAAAATTTTATTGCAGATATATTCTTTGTCCTGAATGGTAAATTTTATAAACCACCTTTTATCCCCCCAAATACATTTTGGCAGCATAAAATCAAGTGTGTAAGCATCTTTTTTAAAAAATAAATTATATTGAAAATTTCCCATATCCATCTTCATATTTATCTTAGCTTGTATATTTAAGTATTCTACAGGTATATTATCTTTTTTTGCGTTAACACTTAAAGTAAGTTTTTTGAAAGGGGTAATAGGTCTTGTAATATCAACGTAATAATTGATATTTCCACATTCAAATGTGACGTATTTTTTTGTTAAGTCGATATTAGGTCGATATGGCACGGGAAACCTTTCCCCTGCATGTGTGTCGATATTAAGTGCAATGGCAAAAATAAAAAAAAAGATTAATCTGTTAACCATACGCCGTTGCCTATATAGTATTTCAACACATAGAAAGATACGATGAGTATGTAAATTAGACACATTGCATAAGATATATTTATCCAAACTCTTTTTGTTTTCTCACTTGTGATATTTGATAGGACTAAGAGGTTTGAGCCGTAAAATGTGCCAAAAAACAGCAAAAAATATAGAACATAACCAATATGGTTGTAATCTCTTTGTAGGATACAAAATGGACATCTATGTGTAGGCAATTCATATATATATGTGCTGAAAAAATCTATTAATGAGTAAATTGCCGTTAAAAGAAAGAAAAAAACAGTGAAACCATATAAGCGATATTTTTTAAACATAAATGCAAGTGTCATAACAACAAAGACAACTATAATTGCAAGCACGGATAAAGAATTTTCTATGTTTATTAAGAAAGTAGAAAATTGTCTTAGCTCTCCGCCAAAGACTGAGCCGCAGCAGCTAACAATCTTTTCCGGAGAAATATTGTTGAAAAGATTTATTTCCAGCAAAAACTCCAAAATAATCAGTAAAGTTATAAATATTAGGAGCCTATATTTTAATTTGGTATATTTAAACCCATATGTTTGCAAATCAAATTTATTTATATAAAACCAATAGCCGAGGACGAATAATATTGTGACTTTTAAGATTATAAGGTAAGCCCCGTAAGGTGTCGAGTTTAATACCCCCACAGCACACATTGCTCCGGGGATTGAAGATGACAGTGAATCAAGTAGATACAGAAAGAAAAAAATTAATGGTAATTTTAGTAATATCAAAAATGACACGATTGCGGATATAAGTGTGTTTTTCTTTTCCAGTGTGTATTGAAAAGTAGTCGAACTGTTAAAGTCAAACCTTCTTATCATTGTGATGGAAGTTTTTAAGAAAATTACGGAAAAAAATATAAATATTAAATCGATAAAGTATATGATTATCTGCTCTGGAGCCACAATATTCATTTTAGTACCGACAGTATGCCGTTATCAAGTTTTGCGACTTTTGCATTTGGGATACTTAAGAAAATATCATCATGGGTTGCAATAATTATAGTTTTCCCCTCCTTGTTTTCCTGAAGAAAGATCTTAATCGCATTCATCTTAAGATTATAGTCCAAATTTGCCGTAGGCTCATCCGCCAGTAATATGTCAGGTTTATTTACAAGGGCTCTTGCAAGTGCGACCCTTTGTTGCTCACCGCCTGATAGCTTTGATACTTTCGTATTTATAAATTCCAGTAGCTCTAATTTCTTAAGCACATCTTCTATTTTTTTTCTATCAATTTTCTCTTTTCTCACTACAAGAGGTGGTAAAATATTTTCATAAACAGTCAGATTCTCAAGCAGATTAAACTTTTGAAAAATAAACCCTATCTTTTCATTTCTGTATCTTCCAAGCTCAATTTCGGGAAGCTTTGAAATATTCATATCATTGTAATAAACGGCTCCGGAAGTAGGCCTTGCAAGGCCTGATATAAGTGATAACAACGTGCTTTTGCCACTGCCGCTTGGCCCCTTTATTATTAATATATCCCCTTTTGAAATATCGATATTTATGTTACTCAAAATAGGTTTGCCATCAAATACTTTGCATAACCCTTTTATCTTAATCATCTGAATACCTCATAGGTATCCGTAGTGGCAATTTTGTAACTCGGTATTATTACTGATGCTACATAAAATGGGACGACGCTGATAAATACAAAAAAAAGAACTTTAAAATTTGTAGCAAAAATAAGTGAATAGTTTATTTTCAAGCTTGCATACCCGCTGAAAATATCCAGCATCAAAGGGGCTTTTAAAATAAAAACATACACTAAGGCCAGGAAGATGCCGACTACATATGCTTGAAAGGAAACAAATCCTGCTTCGTAAAATTTAAGTTTTAATACATCGCTTGTCGTCCAACCGGTGGCTTTCAAGACCCCAATTTCAGTTTTTTCAAGCTGGGATAATCCGCTTAGCTTATCCACTACTATTAAAATCATAGTGAAAATTAGCATTCCAAATAATGTGATGAAAAATCCTGATTTATAGCTGAATACATTTTGGTAAGAATTTAATACATCTTTTTTTGAAACAGTCCTTACATCCTTTAGTCTATCCCGTATTTTAGATGCAACAGTGACAGCTTCATTTTTATTATAAACGGTTATTGCTACATCTGTGTACATATCCTCTTGCATTCCTAAAATCTTTTGTGCAGTGCTTTTAGAAACCATAACGATATCATTGGTAAAAATAGCACTGTCTTTATCCAGCGTTTTTATAGGCTCAAGTTTTAAGTATTCACCATCCGGCAACCTAAAGTATGCTTCCTTGGAATATGAGATTTCTTCAAAAAGTTTCCCAATACCATAGCCCATTATAAGCCAATCATCTTTTTGCAACAAATATTTTATGTCAAGTCCATTGAGAGCATTCTCCAATGATTTTTTGTAAATAGGCTCAAGGGGGTCAATCCCTACCAGTGCAAAGTTTACCGATGCATAGTCAAAATAATAATACCCCCAAATTCGTGGGTAAATAGATTGAATGCCCGGGATATCTACAATTTTTTCAATATAATCCGAGCTAATGTACTGCTGCCTGCCCCCTACAATTTTTTGAATCACTATGTCAGGCAACTCATCATGGGTAAGAATAAGCTCTTTTTTTATGGATTCAGTTACAAAGCTTGCCGAGGCAATAATGAAAATTAAAGTAGTAAGGATTAAAAATATGAAATATGAAGTTTTTCTCTTGAGTAGAAGACTTAAGCTAAAGAGAAAAATTTTAAATTCTTTGTTCATTTTTGAAGTGCCTTTTCGCTGTTATATGATGTGGATGGCATATATAAAAAAGACATTGGGAAGACCTCTCTGACTTCAGGGGAAAAGTCAAAAATCGAATAGATGTCAGACAGGCTTCTGTGCCTTATAAATCTTGCTTCTGTAACCAACGCACTGTCAGGCAAAGTTGTAAGCCTTACTCCTGTCTTAAGCCTATCTATCGCATCAGAGTTATTTTTTAATAAAAGTGCACAAAAAACAACTATAACACCAATATTGAAGCAAACAGCAAAGTATAAGAATACAGTTACTTTTTTATTCATCTAAACTTTTTACAATATCAGCAGTTATTTCATCAAAACGTAAAATTTTACTTCCTCCATAATCTTCCATGAAAGCTTTTGCATCATTGTGGGTAGCAAAAGGGATTAGCTCTTTACCCATTGGTCCGTAGATACGGCTGCCAAGTACATAAAAAGCATTTTTCCCATTTATACTTTTCAATGTGTAATAGTCTGTTACGGCAATTTTTATAAAATCACTTTGCTTGAGACCTTCTTTATATTTTTGTGGAGTAAAATAAAACTTCATCATATCTTTTACGCCATCAAACACAAAATGTCCATTTTCAACTTCAATTTCAGCAGCCCAATTAGGGTATTTGTAGACAAACATCCCGCATACAGGGCACTTTTCATCGTTTTTTATTACTATTTGAGCTTCCTTGTTATTTTCAAATCTTTTTACTTCCCAAAGATATAGCGCAACAGCCTGAGCTTTTTTTTCATCTATATCTCCGCATAGCTTTTCAAATTTAATAGCTGCCTTAAGTTTGTTTATCCTTTTGTATTTTGTAAAATCTATCGGTTTACATACAGAATTATATACTTTTTCTCCAACGGGATACATCATCGTCTCTTTTTTCTTTATAAAAAAGACTATGTCATTGTTTAATGATTCACGAGAAAGCTTAAATGTATCGTTGAAGCTCTTTATTTCACCGCCATATGTTTTAACAAATTCTTCCGCATCCTCTTTTTTTTCAAACCCAAGTTTGCTGACAGTTGACATTGTGCCCGGAATTTTGCTCCCCACAACATAATAAGCTTTATAGGCATCTATAAATTTGTCAGATTTTATGTCTACTACCTTTATACTTTCGATGTTGTCTTTAATAGTTTCATAGTCGAAGGCAAGACACCTGATAGAGCAATACTGCTTATAATTACCATCTTTTAACTTTACTGCATGGTTAGTTTTATAAAAACCCTTCAAACTCATTCCGCATATTGGACACCAGTGCTTTTCTTCCCCTTGCTGTAAAAGGGTAGGGTTATTGGTAGGAGATTTTGAAAATTCCGCAAATGAAACAGTAAAAAAGGATAAAACAAGACAAATGATTAAACCAATTATTTTCATGCTTTTGCTCCAACATTAAAATAAAAAGAGCCTTTTTAAAATGCTCTATAATGCTAAATCTGTTGGTGTTACAAAAGTCCTTTGACCAAGCTCTTTATCAATCATAAAGATTCCGTTGCCGTTTTCACCGATTAGCTCAAGCTGGTCTAATATTTCACCTACCGAAGCTTCTTCTTCAACCTGCTCAGATATAAACCACTGTAAAAATGCATTTGTGGCATGATCTTTTTCGCTTAATGCTACATCGACTAGTTCGTTTATGGATTTAGTAATAAACTGTTCATGCTGCAAAGTTTCCCTCATTGCTTCAAGTGGTGAAGAAAATTCGCTTTTTGGCTTTGCTACTGCCGGTAACTCCACCTTTTCCCCTTGATCAAGCAGATAATGGTAAAATTTGAAGAAGTGGTACATCTCTTCCTTTGCCTGTACATAAAACCAATTTGAAAACCCTTTCAAGCCCTTCCCTGCGGCCCAAGCTGACATTGAAAGGTAAAGGTATGAAGATTCCAATTCGTTTTTTAGCTGATTTCTAAGTGCATCTGCAACTTTTTTTGTAATCATTTGCTCCTCCTATTTTATATTAATTCTAATTTACACCAAATTAAAGATCCAGTCAACTTAATTGAATTATAACACAGAATTCAAATTTTTTTAAAAAAAGTTTCGCCGTTATATTTAAAAATTTCAAGAGAAGTATTTTGACTCAAATTTTTTAGAAAAGCTTCGCCGAAGAGTTCTACTATGTCATTTTCGCTTAATGGCCTCATATTTAACATTTTATTAAATATATCATTCATGATATTTTTCGGAATATTTTTGGAAATAAAATTTTTGACGGGCTCTACCTTTACCCCTTTTTCGTTGAAAAAAAGCGCTATATCCAAAAGCTGGATATCATCTAATCTTTTGACATTTTTATATGCAGTAGGCCTAAAAGCTGTATTTAGCTGCACAATATCATATTTCATATTTTTTATAATTTCGACTAATTGATCTAAATGTTCTTGATGCTCATTGACCCCTTCAAGCAGCAGTATTTCCAGAATAAGCTTCCCTCGATACTCATTTGAGAAGGTAATTAAGCCTTCAATCATCCTGCTGAAATTGATTTCTTTTGACGGTTTGTTTATCTTTTTAAAAATTTTCTCGTTGGCGGCATCAAGGCTTGGGACAATAATGTCAAAAATTTTTACCTTTTGCCTAACTTCCTCATCATAAAAAAGGGTTGAGTTGGTTAAAAGGGCAATAGGATGTGTGACAAATGTTTTGAGTTTTTTGACAATTACATCAATTGATTTGTTGAGTGTCGGCTCTCCGGAGCCTGTGATTGTTACTACATCAAGACTATCCTTTAACGGCAAATATTTTTCTTTAACCTCGTTTATAATTTCATTGATATCGTAATAATCTTCCTGCTCTATGGTAAGATTATCTGTTTTGCAGACCTCGCAATAGATGCAGTCAAGTGTGCAGTATTTTCTGGGGACAATGTCAATGCCAAGTGATACCCCCAATCTTCTTGATGGTACAGGGCCAAAAACAAAACTCATTTCAGTACTCTTCCAAGATTTCTGCTTCTTTTAAAAGCTCGACATTTTTCATCAATTCACTCATCTCACCGTCAAATATAACTTTTCCTCGTTTTAAAACAACCCCTCTTTTACAAACTGCAGTAGCAAACTTTAAATTATGTGTAGAGATAACTTTTGTGTGGCTAAAGCTATTCAAAAGGGTCACGATATCTTTTAAACCTTTAGGGTCAACTTCGGCTGTAGGTTCATCAAGCACCAATATTTCGGGATTGCACGCCAAAACAGAAGCTATACATACCTTTCTTTTTTCCCCTCCGGAAAGCCTGAAAGGGTGTTTGTTTGAAAGATGAATGGCACCCACGTCCGTCAGCGCCTTTTCCACTGTCTCTTTGAGATGCTCCCCCTCCAGTCCAAAATTTCTCGGGCCGAATGCAACATTTTCAAATACAGTTGGCATAAAAAGCTGATTGTCAGTATTTTGGAAAACTATCCCTACCGCGGAGCGTATTTTCTGTAATGTTTTTTTTGTGGCAGTTATCCCTCCGATATTAACCTCTCCGTTTGTCGGCAATAGGGTTCCGTTTAAATGCTTGAGAAGTGTTGATTTTCCTGCACCGTTTGAGCCCAAGATTGCAATCGACTCTCCGTGAGTAACATAAAGATTGATATGCTCAAGCGCCTTTGTTCCGTCAGAATACTCAAAATTTAAATCCTGTATTTTGATAAAATGGTGGCTCATCTAAATTAACCTCAGCAATATAATATATCCTAATGAAATTGTGATAAAAAGAAAATCCTTTGGCGTAAATGGATTTTCACTGTTAATTTTTTCCGGTTCAAATCCTTTGGAGAGCATAGATGTATAAACATCCTCACTTCGATAAACCGCTCTTACAAAAAATGTGGCAAATATCCTTTTTAGGTCACTCCACCTGACTGCCTGTATAGTGAATGACCTGCTTTTTATAGACTCTATCGTATTTATTACGTCACTTATAAAAAGAAAAATAAATCTGTACATAAGAATAAGTTGAAGAGTGATAAATCTTGGTATTTTTAGCTTGTAAAGGGCATTTGCAAGTTCAAAAAACTTGGTGCTACTGACAATTAAAAGTGAAACGGAAGTTGTGTTAAAAAATTTTATGAAGGTAGTTGTTGCCGAAATATAGCCAGCATTAATTTTGTGTCCTAAAAATAAAGTTTTATTTGTATCAAAAATAGGGTTAAATATTATGAAAAAAAAGATTATCGGGCTCAATACCAGGCAAAATTTGATTACGGTTGAAAATTTTAATGGCGAAGTATTTATGAGGGCTATTACAAAAGAAGTAAAAAGTATTGTTTTTATAAAGTCGTATTTATTTATACTTATCAAGGAAATTATGAAAATTGCAAATACAATCAGTTTCGCAAGCGGATTGATTTTGTTTAAAAAATAATTGGCACCGGAGAGGTTGTCAAACTTAATAAGGTTATGTAGTTTGCTTTCTATGGTTGTCAATGTTTTATTTGCTCATTTTATTGACCGCATATCCGATTGATGCGGCGACAATTAATGTTAATACCGCCCCTGTAATTCCTGCAATTGAAGTCCCTAAAAATGATTCTCCGCCACCAAAATTATAATCCGGCAGTATGGATATTTTATTCTGAACAACTGATGCCATCTCGTGAAAGATACCTTTTACCGATTCAGGTTCTGACTCTCTTCCTAATATTCTGTAAATGGACCATTCCAAACCGTCCGGTTTTGAAGAAGCAAAAAGTGAGAAGATGCTTGCAATTATGACAGTTACAATGCCTAAGCCAAAGTAAGGTTTTACAGTGTTATTGTTGTTAACAGTTTGAAGTTTATAAGAATTTATTAATTGATAAGCCCCAATGGTGATAAGCCCTTCAAATATACCTATTAAAATGTGTATTCCTACCATAAGCATTAACATTTTTGAAAATGGTAACTCAGATATCCCTGACAATACTGTCTGCATTGAAACCATAACAGAGCCTAATAAAAGGCTTAACGCTCCGCCAAGCCATATGAAGAATTTATTTTTTTCAGTTAACGCTTTAAATAAAGGGTATATGACATAAGCCGGGATAAATCCCATGTTAAATATGTTGCACCCCAAAGCAAGCAAGCCTCCGTCGGCAAAAAATAGAGCTTGGACAAACAGGACTGAAGCCATTACCAAAAATGCCGCATTTGGGCCAAGTAACATCGCCAGCAAAAAACCGCCTGCAAAATGTCCGCTTGAGCCGGTGGCGGGGATTGCAAAATTTACCATTTGCAAAGCAAATACAAAGGCTCCCATAACCCCCATGAATGGTATCGATTTATCTTCATGATACTCTTGCTTTATTTTAGAAGATGCATAAGCAGATGTAACCGCAGTAATACCCCAAAAACTTAATGCCGTAGGTACAGAAACCAAAGCATCTGACATGTGCATAGATTGCTCCTTATGAAATGTTACACTAATTATCACACAATCATTCGAATTTTTCAACATGCTTGTATGCTATCCCTTTAATTTTTTAAATAACATAGAGTTGTCGTTTTATAGGTCAAAAATGTGTTAAAAATTGAATAAACGCTAAATTATCAAAGATTGTTGTGGCGCAAATTGGTTTAGTATGTCTAAACATTAAAAATGAATGTTAAAACGCTTTTTTGTTATTGCACTTTTATGGTAAGTCGGTTATATTAAAAACACTATAAACAGTGGAGGTTTCGATGCCTAAAGTAGAAATAAATATCGAAAAGTGTAAAGGATGCGGTCTGTGTGTTCATGTTTGTCCTAAACATATTTTAGAATTTTCAGGGAAATTTAACTCTGCCGGTTATGATTATGTTCAGTGTATTGATGAAAGTAAGTGTATTGTGTGCAAAAGCTGTGCATTGATGTGTCCGGATTTGGTTTTTACCCTGTATAAAGAAGAAAAGAAGTAGATAAGGAGTAATAAAATGGCTGAAAAAGTATTGATGAAAGGGAATGAGGCAATAGCTGAGGCTGCTGTGAGAGCGGGGGTAAAAGGTTATTTTGGATATCCTATTACTCCTCAAAATGAGGTAACTGCATATATGTCATACAGAATGCCTGAGCTTGGGCGTGCATTTGTCCAGGCCGAGAGTGAGGTAGCTGCCATTAATATGGTTTACGGGGCTGCTGCTACAGGGGAAAGGATAATGACCACTTCTTCAAGTCCCGGTATTGCTCTTATGCAGGAAGGGATATCTTATATGTGCGGTGCCGAAGTACCTGCTGTTATTGTTAATATAGTAAGAGGCGGTCCGGGGCTTGGAAATATAGGCCCGAGTCAGTGCGACTACAATCAATCTACAAGAGGGGGCGGTAACGGAGATTACCATTTGATAGTATATGCACCTCATACTGTGCAAGAAGCGGTTGACCTTACATATGAAGCGTTTGAAGTGGCGGAAAAATATAGAAACCCTGTGCTTATTTTAGGTGACGGTGCGATTGGCCAGATGGCTGAGACTGTTACATTGCCTGAATTTAAAGAGAAGCCTCAAAAGGATGAAGGGTGGGAGCTTAACGGCGCAAAAGGGAGAGACGGAAGGTCAGTTAAATCCCTAAGACTTGCCGAAGGGGAGCTTAAAAAACATAACTGGCATCTTCATGAAAAGTTTCTCGAGATAGCCAAAAATGAAACAAAATACGAAATATTTAGCGAAGACTATGATTTTCTCATAGTTGCATTTGGCACTGCGGCAAGGGTTTCAAAGTCAGTTGTAAAAGAGCTTGCCAAGCAGAATATCAAGGCCGGTCTTTTTAGGCCGATTACAGTTTCACCTTTCCCTTATGAAGCATTAAAAGAGGCATCAAAAAAGGCCAAGAAGATTTTGGTAGCTGAGATGAATACGGGGCAGATGCTTTTTGACGTAAGGCTTGCTGTTCAAAATGATGAAAAGATAGAGTTTTTGGGCAAACCTGGCGGGGAAGTATTTTCTCCGAAAGATATCTATGAAAAAGCAATTGAAATATTTAAAAAGTGAGGAACGTTATGAAAGTAATGTTTGAAAAAACTGAAAGTTTAACCAGCAATAAATCTATTTATTGCCCTGGCTGTAATCATGGTCTTATCCATAGACTCGTGGCCGAAGCAATAGATAATCTTGGCGTGAGGGAAAAAGCATATGGAGTAGCTCCGGTGGGGTGTTCTGTTCTATTATACGATTACTTTAATATTGATGTAGTGGAAGCTCCTCATGGCAGGGCACCGGCACTTGCAACGGGAGCCAAAAGGGTCAGACCCGATATGGTTGTTTTTACATATCAAGGGGATGGAGATTTGGCCTCAATCGGTATGAGCGAAATAATACATGCTGCAGGTCGCGGGGAAAATATAACGGTAATATTTGTAAATAATGCCAATTACGGGATGACCGGCGGGCAGATGGCACCTACAACATTGCCGGGTCAAAAGACGACCACCACCCCTATGGGGAGGGATACACATTCTCACGGTTTCCCATTTAGAATGGCTGAACTTATAGGCAGCCTCCCTGCTGTCGCATACTCAGCAAGGGTAAAGGTGACCGATCCTAAAAATGTAATGAAGGCATCAAAAGCGATTTTAAAGGCTTTTAAAAATCAGGTTGATAATGTTGGATTTTCCTTTGTGGAAGTATTATCTACATGCCCTACAAACTGGGGGATGACTCCTGTGGATGCTTTGAAATTTGTGGATGAGCAAATGGAGTCATACTATCCGCTTGGGACTTTTAAAGATATTCAGGAGGAAGAATAATGTATTTTGACTGTGTAATGGCAGGATTTGGTGGTCAGGGTATCTTAAGTGCGGGGATGATATTAGCTCATATGGCAGTGAGTCAGGATTTAAACGTTACATGGTTCCCATCTTACGGTGCCGAGCAAAGGGGTGGGACTGCAAACTGTGCGGTGGTTATTTCCGATGAAGAAATCGGCTCTCCGGTAATCCCTAATCCAAAATATGGGTTTATAATGAATTATCCTTCTATGGTTAAATTTAAGCCAAGGTTTGAAAAAGGAGCAATTGTAGTAGTAGATACTTCCCTTGTAGATAAAAACGAGTGCGATAGAAGTGATGTCACGTTCTATGGGATAAATGCATCTGAGATAGCGCAAAAAATCGGTAATACAAAGATTGCAAATATGGTGATGATAGGAGCATTATTAAAAGTATCAGGACTTTTTACCCTTGAAACTGCAAATGAGGCTTTGGTACATGCGATTCCAAAAAAATATCACAACATGCTTGACGTTAACAGGCAAGCATTGAGAGAGGGATTTGAAGCAGTAGAAAAAATATGAAATATAAAAGAGTCTTAGTTAAAGGTATAGTTCAAGGGGTAGGTTTTAGGGCGTTTATTTATAGAAACGCTCTTTCACTTACCTCATTAAAAGGGTATGTAAGAAACTTGCTTGATGGTTCTGTGGAGATAGTTTGCAGAGGGGATGAAAGGGATATTGAAAAGATTATTGACGCAGCAAAAAAGGGGCCTTATGGAAGCAGGGTGGATGGTGTAGAAATAACTGAAATAGATTTAGAAGAGGATTATAGAGATTTTTCTGTCAGACGTTAATTTTTTAATTACAACATTTGGATGTGAGTGTAAGTTATAAAAAATGGATACATTTTTAAAAATCATAAAAAATACTTGATTTTGTGTATAGTTCTATTTATACATACATTCCTGGCTTTATAAAAGATTTAAGTGGCCTGATGGGTGCTCTGCAATAGGAGTTGTGTGAACCCCGCCAGGTCCGGAAGGAAGCAACGGTAGCATGATTTCCTATGTGCCGGAGTTTACCTGTCGGGCCTCTTATGTCTTTTATAATAAATTTATTACATTCTGAGGTAAAACTATGTTGACAATGATGAGAAATCAAAAAAAAGTATTGAGCTTTTTCCTTTGGTTGGTAATTGTAGCTTTCATTGGCACCATATTTCTTGTATGGGGGATGGGAGGAAAAACAAGCTCTGCCAACTATGCCATAAAGGTCAATGATTATAAAATTTCCTATCGAGAATATCAAAATGCCTATGAGAATATGTCAAATACACTTAGACAGCTTTTTGGTGACCAGGTAAATGAAATCCCTGAGTTTAAAAATTTAAGTAAGGCTGTTGTAGACGATTTGGTTAATAAATACTTGCTTATAGAAGAAGCTAATAAACGTGGAGTATTTGTATCAGATACTGAGGTGTTACACGCAATTGCAACTACAAAGTCGTTTCAGGTCAATGGTAGATTTGATCAGCAAAGGTATATTCAAGTATTGAGCCTTAATGGGATTAATCCTGAAATATATGAAGCATCAATAAGGGAAGGGATGCTTGTTAATAAAATGGAATCCCTTATTAGAAATTCCGTAAATGTAACCGACCAAGAGATAGAAAAAGAATATATATACAGAAACAGCAGTGCGGTAATCAGATACCTGAGCCTTGAGCCTGAAAAATTTAGAAACCAAGTGACGGCAGCCGAAGAAGATGTTAAGGCATTTTATGAAGAGAACAAAGAGAATTATAGGGTGCCGGAAAAGATTAAGGTAAAATATGTGATATTTGATGAAAAAGATTACAACACTGAAGCTAAAGTTACCGATCAAGAGGCTGAAAATTATTTTCTACAAAATAAGGCAAACTTCCACCAAGATGAGCAGGTAGAAGCAAGGCATATACTTGTTAGAGTAAAAGATTTCAACGATAAAAAAGAAAATGATGCCGCCTTGAAGAAGATTAATGACGCCTTGAAAGAGATTAAAAAGGGTAAATCTTTTGCAGAAGTCGCCAAGAAATATTCGGAGGACACCACTGCAGCAAATGGCGGATATCTTGGCTTTTTTAAAAAAGGCGTAATGGTAAAAGAGTTTGAGGATGCTGCATTTAGTTTGAAGCCCGGAGAGGTCAGCAAGGCAGTAAAATCTCCATTTGGATATCATATTATCAAGGTTGAGAAAAAACTTGAAGAAAAAGATTTAAGTTTTGAAGAGGCAAAACCTCAAATCATTGAAAAGATAAAATCAGAAAAAGAGAAAGCTGGGTTTAAAGCATATGTGTTTGATACATATAGAGACATACTGAATGAATCAAATATTACTGCCTACTTGAAGAAATATCCGAACAAAATGCCGGTGTATGAGACAAATTACTTTAGCACTGATGAAAATGTAGCACCTTTTGGAAAAGACAATAAAGTTAAAAGCAATATTTTTAAGCTTGATATTGCAGAAATAAGTTCTGTGGTAGATTTAAACGGCAAAAAATATATTTTTGAACTTGTAGATAGAAAAGAGTCTTATATCCCTGCGTTTGATGAAATAAAAGATACTGTTAAGAGCGATTATATTGATAATAAAGCACTTGAAGTATCCAAAAAAGCCCTTGAGAATGAGTTAGATACAGCAAAGTCTGTGGAAGACGTCGCAAAGAAATTAAAAACAACGTACACAACTACACCTTCTTTCAAAAGACTTGAGCCAATCCCTTCATTGGGGGCAGATAGTGATTTGGTTAATGAAATTTACAAGACCAAGAAAGGTGTAATCAAAAAGGTATATGTTTTAGACGGCAGGCCATATCTCATAGAGGTAATTAGTGTTGAAAAACCCGATATGTCGGGGCTTGCTGATGAGAAGGAAAACTTAAAGGCATTTTTGCTAACATTAAAGCAGGATGAAGCCTTTAAATCGTACATTGAGAGTTTGAAGAATAAAGCTGAAATCTATATCGATCCGAATCTTGCCAATTAATAATAAAGACATAATAGGATAAAACAGTAAGGGGCGTATTAAAGCCCCTTTTTTTTATTAAAATTAAGACTGTTAAGATTTTTTTTACCCATATCTTCTACAAGTCGTTGTCGTGTATTTTTAGCTATCTGCATACTTTTATGCCCACTCGGGTCATATTTTACAAATTCTCCAAAGCCGTTTTCCACTGAGGTCGTGGCAAACTCAAGGGCTTTTTGCTGATAAGCCTCACACTTTGATATAAAATCCGGGTCATTTGATTGTCGAATACTTTTAGAAATTTTGCCGATGTTTAGAGTGTATTGATAGTTAAGTCCAAATTTAATATATTTTATTTGTTTGCTGAAATACTTTTTTTCAACATTCTTTGTTCTAAGAAAGAGGCTTCCAAGCTCTGAAGCATTGTCCAAGAGATAAAAAAGGGATGGTTTGAATTTTTTGTCAGTTAAGGCTTCTTCGGCATTTTCAGTCAGAAAGTGGGCAAAGAGCTTTTTATCGCTTCTTGATATGTAGTATTCAGGCACAAAATAATTATGAGCCACAATATCTGCAGACAGATGCGCAGCGTAGCCGTACGCAAAAGCTTTTTCGGCGTCAGTTGCCGCATTGGAAAATAATGCAGATACCGTATTCCAAGAATGTGTGTTAAGAGATTTTTTTAAAGTAGAAAAATTTTTAAAAAGGTTGAAGAGATCGGGAAATATATTACCCAGCAGAAAGTGAGCAGGGGAGTTGTTAATTATATGAAAAGACGAGTTTTCAAGTATTTTAATACCTATACTTATATGAGTCTCAAAACCCCATGCAAAAGCATCAGCAGACGTTACCAAACTTATCAAAACAGCCAAGGTAAATACTAACATATTTGATATGATAGTCATTTTGAAAATATTGAAAAGGGGTATTTGTATCAAAATATATTGTTGAAAATTAAGAGGGCGGGCTTGAAAGTCCTTGAATAAAATTCTAATTTATCTAAAAATACATAATTCAATTGTAAGGCTTAGAAATATAGGGAGTTTATTATGGCATACACACCGTTATTTTCATTTATTGGAAGCTCAGGAAGCGGGAAAACTACGTTTATTGAAAAGCTCATAGCTGAATTGAAAAACAGAGGGGTAAAGCTTGGGGTGATAAAGCACGATGCTCATAAATTTGAAATAGACAAACCAGGCAAAGACTCATATAGATTTAAACAAGCAGGAGCCGATATTGTTGCAATATCTTCTGCAGAAAAAATGGCGATAGTGAAATCATTTACATTAGCGGAAGAAACATTGGAGGAGATTGTTCTAAATTATTTCAAAGATGTAGATATGGTAATTACCGAAGGGTATAAGCAGAGCAGTATCCCTAAAATAGAAGTTTTTAGGGAGTGTGTAGGCAAACCGTTTTTGTCCGAAAACAAATCTGAGTTAATAGGTGTCATTACAGATACTGAGAATATTCCAAGAAAAGATGTAAGGATATTTGGGCTTGATGAAGTAAGCGATGTGGCAGAATATCTGGTTAAAAATGCTGATTTTAGTTTGCCTGAAATAGAAATTTCAGGTATAGATAGCAGCTTACTAGTAAAGAGTCTTGAGAGATTTTTAATGTCGTTCAGATTTTTAAAAAAGTTCAAAAAAATAAAGGTTAATATAGAGATAGAAGGGTAATGAAAGAGTTTGTTCATCTTCACCTGCACAGCCAATATTCACTTTTGGATGGTGCGATTTTAATTCCTGATTTGATAGATAAACTTAAAGAGCAAAAGGTTAAGTCTTGTGCAATAACTGACCACGGGACGATGCATGGAATAGTGGATTTTTATAAGCAGTGCCATAAAAATGAAATCAAGCCGATAATAGGGTGCGAGGTTTATGTGGCTCCGGATGACAGGAGAAATCGTGAATATGGTGCGGGAGAAGATAAAAATTATCACCTGATTTTGCTTGCAAAAAACAACAAAGGGCTTGAAAATCTTCAATATTTAGTATCGATGGCACAGCTTGAAGGTTTTTACTACAAACCGAGAATTGATAAACAGCTACTAAGTGAATATTCTGAAGGGCTTATTGGCCTATCTGCCTGCTTGGCGGGAGAGCCCCCAAGACATATTATGAGAGGTGATTATCAAAAAGCTGTGGCAGCAGCAAAAGAGTATGAAGCAATTCTTGGTAAAGGGAATTATTATCTTGAGTTACAAGACAATGGAATTGATGAGCAAAAAATAGTTAATAACCAGCTTATAAATATATCTAAAAATGAAAATATACCTCTAATAGCGACCAACGACTGCCATTATCTTAATGAAGGTGACCATACTTCCCATCAGGTTTTGATGTGTATACAGATGCAGGCCACCATTAACAGTAAAAATAAATTGGAATTTCATTCCGATAAGCTTTATGTAAAATCTCCCGAAGAGATGTGGAAATCTTTTGACAACTATCCTGAGGCATTGACGAATACTGTGAAAGTCGCCGAAATGTGTAATGTCACAATGGAGTTTGGGGCAGTCCATCTTCCTGTATTTGAAGTCCCAGAAGGTTATACGCCCGAAACATATTTTGAACATATTGCAAGGCAAGGGTTACATAGAAAAATATCCAATTTTCCGGTGGAAAAGCAAAAATTGTATATGGAGCGACTAAACTATGAAATTGAAATTATTAAGCTTAAGGGTTATGCCAGTTACTACTTAATTGTATGGGATTTTATAAACTATGCAAAAAGTAACAATATTCCGGTAGGTCCTGGTAGAGGGTCAGGTGCAGGTTCATTGGCTGCTTTTGCTATGGGGATTACTGATATAGACCCGATACGTTTTAATTTGCTCTTTGAAAGATTTTTAAATCCCGAGCGAAAAAGTATGCCCGATTTTGACATCGACTTTTGTAAAAACAAAAGGGAGCAGGTAATAAACTATGTAATAGATAAATATGGTAAAGATAAAGTAGCACAGATAGTTACGTTTGGACAGCTACTTGCCCGTGGTGTGATAAGGGATGTTGGAAGAGTTTTGGAAATCCCTTTGAAGACGGTTGATAAAATAGCAAAGCTTATTCCTGAAGCACCCGGGATGACATTGAAAAAAGCGTTAAAGGCTGACCCGAGCCTGGAGCAGGAGATAGAGAATGTGGAATCGGGTAAAGAGCTTTTGACTCACGCAAGGAAGCTTGAAGGGCTCTTAAGACAGACCGGTATGCATGCAGCGGGTGTCGTAATATCGGATAAGCCTATTATTCAATATGTACCACTTTGTAAAGGTCAAAATAATGAAGTTGTAACCCAATTTGAAAAAAACACTTTAGAGGAGATTGGGCTTGTTAAGTTTGACTTTTTAGGCCTTAAAAACCTTACAGTAATAGACTATGCGGTAAACAAAATAAGGGAAAAGGAAACAAATTTTGATATAAGCAGTATCCCTCTTGATGACAACCTGACATATGAGCTTTTATCAAACGGTTATACTACGGGTGTATTCCAGCTTGAAAGTCCCGGGATGAAAAACCTTCTCAAAAAATTAAAACCCACGACATTTGAAGACATTGTTGCCGTAGTTGCTCTTTATAGACCGGGGCCAATGGGTAGTGGGATGCTTGATGACTTTGTTAAAAGGAAGCACGGGGAGCAGGAGGTAACGTATTTTATTCCTGAATTAGAAGAAATATTAAAAGATACATATGGGATTATCGTATACCAAGAGCAGGTAATGCAAATAGCTCAGATAATTGCAGGATATTCTCTCGGTAACGCGGACTTATTGAGAAGGGCTATGGGTAAGAAAAAGCCGGAAGAGATGCAAAAACATAAAGAGATATTTCTTTACGGTGATGAAAAGCTTAATATCCCGGGAGCAAAGAAGAAAGGTTTTGACCTGAAAAAGTCTGAAGAGATATTTGATCTAATGGCAAAATTTGCCGAATATGGATTTAACAAAAGTCACTCTGCCGCGTATGCTATGGTAACTTATCAAACTGCCTTTTTGAAAGCACATTATCCTATGGAATATATGGCAGCCTTGTTGTCCAATGAGGTGGAAAAAGGGGATAAGGTTGTAGTTTTTATAGAAGAGTGTAAAAGGATGGGGATTAAAGTTTTAGCCCCTGATATAAATGAAAGTTTTAAAGATTTCACAATAGATAATGACTCGATAAGGTTTGGACTTGGAGCTATAAAAAATGTGGGCAGCGGAGCTATAGATATTATTGTAGAAGAGAGAGAAAAGAATGGTAAATATAAAAATATAACTGACCTGTGCAAAAGAATCGATTTGAGGCAGGTAAACAGAAAAGTTATAGAGTCATTAATAAAAGCAGGCGCACTTGATTGCTTTGGGAAAAAAAGGAGTCAACTATTAAATGTACTTGATACAGTTTTAAGTGAAGGGCAAAAGCATCAAAAGATGGCTTCTCAAGGGATAATGACCGTTTTTGATTTATTAAATGAGATACAAGATGAAGGGGGAAGTGATGATGACACCACTGAATATCCTGATATTGATGAGATTCCTGAAAATGAGCTGTTGAAAGGTGAAAAAGAGGTGTTAGGGTTTTATCTGTCAAGCCATCCTTTAATTAAGTATCAATATATGCTTAATATCTTAACAACAAGCACTTCCCAGTTGGAAGAGATGGAAAATGATACTCCGGTGATGGTTGGTGGGATTGTAAAGGATATAAAGATTTACAATACGAAGTCTCAGGAAAAGATGGCATTTGTCACTATTGAAGATATCGAGGGTGTTGCTGATGTAGTTGTCTTTCCCAAGCTATATTTGTCAAACATGCGATATATTGATGAGGATAAAATTTTAGTAATAAAAGGCAGATACAATACAAGCAATGACAGAAAGTCGGTTGTAGCAGAAGATATATACGAAATTACAGAAGCTATTGAAAAACTGACGGAGCATATTACAATAAAAATCAATCCGTTAGGAATGACAAAGGAAAAAATATCTCAAATAAAGGTTGTAGTAACAAGCAATAAAGGTTCAATCCCTCTAAAGTTTGTTATAAAAAGGGAAGGGAAGTATGAGGTTGCAATGAGTGTTGCCGAGGAATATTATGTAAAGCCTAAGGTTTCGCTTTTTAAACAGATAGAGGATTTGATTGGCGAAGATAGGATAGAATTCAGTATAAAAAAGGCAGAATAATGAATGTAGTAATGACAATAGGCGGCTCTGACCCCATTGCAGGGGCAGGTATTCAGGCTGATATTAAGACAATTTCCGCAGTTGGGTGTTACGGTTGCAGTGTAATCACTTCAGTAACAGCTCAAAATACTGCAAAAGTCTTGGGTGTATATGATTTGCCGGTTAATATAATTATAGACCAGTTTAGAGCTATTGTAGACGACTTGAAGGTTGATGCAGTAAAGATAGGAATGCTTTCTAGTTCTGATATCATTTATGCTGTAATAGAGTTATTGAAGGCGTACAAGTTGAAAAATATTGTGATTGATCCTGTTATGGTGTCAAGCAGTGGCAAAAAACTTTTGGAAGATAATGCAATAACTGCTTTGAAAGAGCTGATAAAGATAGCTGACTTGGTTACCCCAAACAAGAACGAGGCTGAAGTTATTTTTGGTATTAATTTAGAACAATCTGATATTTCTGATAAAACTAAAGAGCATATAATCAATTTCGGTGTGCCTAATATTCTGATAAAGGGTGGGCATTTTGAAGGTGAGCATTCAAAGGACATACTTTTTACGGGCGGAGTTACTATAGATTTTTCTTCTGAAAGATTAATCATCAAAGATGTTCACGGGACAGGCTGTACATTATCTTCAGCTATAGCTTCATTTATTGCTAAAGGTAACGATATAGTAACTTCCGTAAGATATGCAAAGGAATATATCACGGGGGCCATACAACATTCAATAAAATTTAGCGAAAATAACAAGCAAAGATTGATTGATCATTTTTATAATAAGAGTTTTTAGCAGGCAGCATATTAATGATCGATACCTTGGTATGAAAATTTTATTGATTTAAAAGAAATATACTGATAATAGCTCAAATGTAAGGCAGTTAACGGGGCGTAGCGCAGCTTGGTAGCGCATCGGTTTCGGGTACCGAGGGTCGGAGGTTCAAATCCTCTCGCCCCGATATTTAATCTAAATGCTTAAGCGACAATCGTCAGAAGAAAATTTTATTATTTTATAAGTGGAATGTTTTAAGATTGCATAGCTCGATTTTACTTGAAAAAGTATTGTCAATATTATATTACTGAAAGGATTTAGTTACCAAAGGAGAAAACAATGAGAATAGCTGTAGTTGGAACAGGATATGTTGGTCTTGTGACAGGTGCATGTTTGGCCGAATTTGGCATGTTTGTTACCTGTGTTGATGTTGATTCCGTAAAGATAGAAAATCTTAAAAAGGGTGTTATCCCTATTTATGAGCCCGGTCTTGATGAAATAGTTGAGAAAAATTACAAGGCAGGAAGATTAAATTTTACTACCGATATAGCTGAAGCGGTAAAAAATAATTTGGTAATTTTTATTGCAGTGGGCACTCCGCCGAAAGAGGACGGTAGTGCAGACCTTAAGTATGTAGAGCAGGTGGCAAAAGATATTGCCAAAAATATGAACGGTTATAAGGTGGTTGTCAACAAAAGTACCGTCCCTGTGGGCACGGGTCAAAGAGTTAAAAATATCATAAAGTCAGTGGTTGGGGAAAATACCCGTTTTGATGTTGTCAGTAACCCTGAGTTTTTGAGGGAAGGGGCAGCGGTAAACGATTTTATGAGACCTGACAGGATAGTTATCGGTGTGGAGAGTGATGAAGCTGCCGCTATTATGAAAGATATCTATAGTGCCCATTACTTAAATGAAGCACCTTTTGTGGTGACCAATATTGAAACTGCAGAAATGATTAAATATGCTTCAAATGCTTTTCTTGCCTTGAAGATTACGTATATTAATGAAATTGCAAACCTTTGTGATTTAGTCGGAGCTGATGTTCATAAGGTTGCCAAAGCTATGGGGATGGATGGCAGGATAAGTCCTAAATTTTTGCATCCGGGGCCCGGTTACGGCGGCTCATGTTTTCCTAAAGATACGAGCGCATTAGCCTATATAGCCAAAGAAAAAGGGTATGAGTTTAAGACAATTGATACTGTTATAAAGGTAAATGAAGAACAAAAGCTAAGGATGGTCAATAAAATTGCCAATCTTCTTGGTGTAGATTTGAATAAAGCAAAACCGTTTGAAGGGAAAACCATAGCTATTTTGGGATTATCTTTTAAACCAAATACGGATGATATGAGAGATTCTCCTTCCATTGTAATCGTGAATAAGCTTGTAGAGTTTGGAGCTCAGGTAAATGCTTTTGACCCAATTGCTATGGAAAACGCCAAAAGTATTTTTGGCGATAGTATTAGCTATTGTCAGGATGAGTATGAAGCTTGCAAAGGTTCTGATTGCCTTGTGATAGTAACTGAGTGGAATCAATTTAGAAAGCTTGATATGGAAAGAATTAAAACTTTACTGAGAGAGCATAACCTTGCTGATTTGCGAAATATATATGAACCAACAAAGATAAAAAATCTTGGATTCAACTATACTTGTGTGGGAAGGCCTTTGTAATTTATGGATAGAAAGCTAATAAGAAACTTTTCGATAATAGCTCATATTGACCACGGAAAATCAACTATTGCGGATAGATTGATAGAATATACCGGTGCAATCGACAAGAGGGAGATGAAATCTCAGCTTCTGGATTCTATGGATATAGAAAGGGAGCGGGGTATTACAATTAAAGCTCAGACAGTTAGGCTATATTACAAGGCTGATGATGGTAATACATATCAATTAAATTTAATTGATACTCCGGGGCATGTTGACTTTACGTATGAAGTTTCAAGAAGTCTCGCCGCCTGTGAAGGGGCTTTGCTTGTGGTTGACGCATCCCAAGGGGTCGAAGCTCAGACAATTGCAAACGTTTATATGGCAATTGAGCAAAATTTAGAGCTAATCCCTGTAATAAATAAAATAGATCTTCCAAGTGCTGACTTTGAGCGAGTGAAAAATGAGATTGAAGAGATAATAGGGATAGATGCGTCTAATGCTATTCCTGCGAGTGCTAAAGAAGGGATTGGGACTAAAGAAATTTTGGAAGGCATCGTAAAATATATTCCTCATCCCAAAGGGGATGAAAACAAACCATTAAAGGCAGTTATTTTTGATTCTTGGTATGACGCTTATCAGGGGGTTATCGTTTTGATAAGGGTTATTGAAGGGGCTATCAAGAATGGTGATAAGATAAAATTTATGGCTACCGATAAGGAGCACGATGTTGACAGTATTGGTATATTTACTCCAAAAGATACGAAAGTAGATTCCCTTTCGGCAGGAGAGGTAGGGTATATTATTGCCGGAATTAAAGAGCTGAAAGATGTAAAAATCGGGGATACTGTTACCCATGTTAAAAATCCTACCAAAGAACCTTTTCCGGGATTCAAAAATGTAAAACCAGTAGTATTTTGTGGTTTTTATCCGGTCGACCCTAAAGATTATGAAGATTTAAGGGATGCACTGGAAAAGTTGATGCTTAATGACTCATCCATTACATACGAGCCTGAAAATTCTATGGCTCTTGGCTTTGGTTTTAGATGCGGCTTTCTTGGGCTTTTGCATATGGAGATTATTCAGGAGAGACTTGAAAGGGAATTTGACCTTAATCTTATTACTACTGCCCCTACCGTAATCTATAAAGTGACTAAAACTGACGGTACTACTGTTGACGTTGATAATCCGGCTAAATTGCCACCGGTTGGTGAGATAGATATAATTGAAGAGCCTATAATAAATGCGACTATCGTTTTGCCAAATGAATATGTAGGCAATGTTATTCAGCTTTTGCAACAGAAAAGAGGGATACAGAAAAATATGCATTATGTTTCTCAGACAAGGGTGATATTAGAGTATGAAATTCCGCTTTCTGAAGTGGTTATTGATTTTTATGATAAACTAAAGTCAGCATCAAAAGGGTATGCATCTTTCGACTACGAACATGCGGGATACAAGGTATCTGCATTAACGAAGCTTGATATTTTGATAAACGGTGAACCGGTGGATGCTTTAAGTATCATTGTCCATAGAGATCAAGCATATTACAAAGGGCGTGAGCTTGTGGATAAGATGAAAGATGTTATTCCAAGACAGATGTTTGATATAGCGATTCAGGCAGCTCTTGGTAATAAGATTATTGCAAGGAGTACTGTTAAGGCATTTAGAAAAAATGTTACTGCGAAGTGTTATGGTGGAGATATTACTCGAAAGAAAAAGCTGCTTGAAAAACAGAAAGAAGGGAAAAAGCGAATGAGGAAGATTGGCAAAGTTGATGTCCCTCAAGAAGCTTTCCTTGCAATTTTAAAAATCGGAGAAGAGTAGAATGGATGACCAACAGATTAAAAAGAATAAGTTTAAAGATACGATAGACTCAATTATCGTTGCATTTGTTATAGCAATGATAATTAGAGCATTTTTTTTGCAGGCTTATAAAATACCATCAGGGTCTATGTTAAATACCCTTCTTATAGGGGATCATATTCTTGTAAATAAGGCTTCATATCTTTTTACTGAACCAAAAAGGGGAGATGTTATTGTCTTTGAATATCCTATTGAACCTGAAAAAGACTTTATTAAAAGAGTGATTGGCCTACCCGGCGATAAGATTAAAATGGAAAATAAGAAGATTTATATTAATTCAGAGCCTTTGAACGAAAGGTATGTCAGATATGAGACCGATTTTATATTTAAAGGGGATAACCCCCGAGATAACTTTGATGAATTTACGGTCCCTAAGGGGAAATACTTTGTTATGGGTGACAATAGGGATTCAAGCTTTGACAGTAGGTATTGGGGGTTTGTTTCAAAAGATATGATTAAAGGGAAAGCTCTTATAATTTACTGGTCATGGCAATTTAGTCCTAAATTTGAGCTTAGACTAAGCAGGGTATTAAAGTTTATTCATTGAAATATTGACTTTTTTAATGATATAATAATATCGGAGGAATAATATGGGGACATATATAAAGTTTATAATAACGCTCATAGTGATATATTGCCTCATACTGTTGGGTTTACCTTGGGCTAAATATACAATTTATAAGAGTGCTGCAGAGAGGATAATGTTAAATGAAGAAAAGCTTCCAAAATCAAAAGTTATCAGCTCATTACTTACAGAGGCGGAAGATTTAAAAATCCCTTTAAAAAAAGAAAATATTAAGTTTATTGAGGATTATGCTGATAAAATTACTACCGTGGTAGAATACACAGAGGTAGTTAATTTTCCTGTCATTAATAAAAAAGTAGAATATAAATTTAAAATTGAAAAAGAAAGACCTCTGAAAGGAGAGAATAGTGGATACTAAGTATAAGAGAATATTACTCAAACTAAGTGGCGAAGCTTTAATGGGGAAGCAACAGTTTGGTATTGACGGTGAAACAGTCAAGTATATTGCCGAAGAGATAAAAAAGGTACACGAATTGGGTGTGAATATCGGTGTAGTGGTTGGCGGTGGCAATATCTTCAGAGGTGTTTCTGAGTCTGCCAAAGGGATGGATAGAGTAAGTGCAGATTATATGGGGATGTTGGCTACGGTAATAAACTCTCTTGCCTTGCAAAATGCTCTTGAAAATATTGGAGTGCCTACCCGAGTTCAGACTGCAATAGAAATGAGGGAGATAGCAGAACCCTTTATCAGAAGGCGTGCAATGAGGCACTTTGAGAAGAATAGGGTCGTTATCTTTGGTGCAGGGACAGGCAATCCTTATTTTACGACCGACACGGCAGCAACGCTCAGAGCATCCGAGATTAATGCCGAAGTTGTTTTAAAAGCTACTAAGGTAGACGGCATCTATGATGCTGATCCAGTAAAAGATAAAGATGCCAAGAAATTTGATGAGATTACATATCTGGATGTCTTAAATAAGGGGCTAAAAGTTATGGACTCTACTGCAATCAGTATGTGTATGGACAATAAAATTCCAATAATTGTTTTTGACTTGTATGGGAAGGATAATATTTTAAATATAGTTTTAGGTAAACAAATTGGTACATTAGTGGAGGAAGAACATGCTTAATACTGTTATCGAAGAAGCAAAAGAAAAAATGTCAAAATCTTTGGAACATTACAAAAATGAGCTGAAAGGGATTAGAACTGGCAGGGCATCTGTTGCAATGTTTGAAGGGATAAAAGTAGACTATTATGGTACGCCGACCCCAATTAATCAGGTGGGGACACTTAGTGCACCAGAGCCAAGACTTATAACTATTCAACCATGGGAGCCATCCCTTATCCCTGCTATTGAAAAGGCTATTATGTCCAGTAATCTTGGGTTTAACCCTTCAAATGATGGAGTAATGATTAGAGTACCTATTCCTCAGCTTACAGAGGAAAGGAGAAAAGAGATTGTTAAGCTTATTAAAAAGATGGCTGAAGATGCAAAAGTTGTCATAAGAAATATTAGAAGGGATGCAAACGAAAATATAAAGCAGTTGGAAAAAGATAAAGAGATTTCTGAAGATGATGCAAAGAAAGGGACTGCAAAAGTTCAAGAGCTTACAGATGACTTTATCAAAAAGGTTGATGAAGTCACCGCATTGAAAGAAAAGGATGTAATGGAAATATAATGAGAAAAAAGTTGCCGAAGCACATCGGCATCATTATGGATGGAAATGGCAGGTGGGCTAAAAGGCGCGGCCTGCCAAGAGTTTTTGGTCACAAGGAAGGTGTTAAAGCGGTAAAAAGGATAGTCTCTTATGCAGCTGAAAGGGGTATAAAATATTTAAGCCTTTTTGCATTTTCCACTGAGAATTGGAACAGGCCCAAAGATGAAGTGTCCGCATTAATGAAATTATTAAACGAATACCTCCAGAAAGAGATTAATGAGCTAATTGAAAAGGGGGTAAGCCTTAGGGTTTCGGGCCGTGTAGATATGTTGCCTGACGAAACAAGACAGAAACTTCTTGATGCCATAGAGTTATCTAAAAATAATAACAAGTTAGTTTTAAATTTATGTTTAAGCTACGGTGGAAGGAGTGAGATTATAGATGCAGCAAAAAATGCTGCTATGGATGTGGCAAGTGGTAAGCTGACTTTGGAAGATTTTGAGTCAAAATTTGATAACTATCTCTATAATCCTGATATCCCCGATATCGACCTACTCATTCGCACAAGCGGAGAGCAAAGGATTAGTAATTTTATGCTTTACAGAATAGCTTACAGCGAGCTTTATTTTACACAGACTCTTTGGCCGGGGTTTTATGAGGATGAACTTGACCTGGCAATAGATGAGTATCAGACGAGACAAAGAAGATTTGGAAAAACTGATGAGCAGGTAAAGGGTAACTGATGACAAATCAATCGCAGCGAATTATTACGGCAATAGTGTTAATACCATCACTTATATTTTTTATTATATATTCTTCAGATTTGGTATTTTTTATAGGGTTACTTGCTTTGATACTTGTAGCGGCATATGAGTTTTCAAAGCTTATTGACAAAGCGGGTTACAAAAATCTCAAACTTCCCACAATTTTAGGTTCGGTTTTAATCCCTTTTAGCTTTTATATCGAAAGGGTAGATGTTTTTCTGTTTTCCGTATTTATAATTTCCTTTTTATCACTGGTTGTAAAACTTTTCGGTAGCAAACCGCTTGACGATACTTACAGGACGGTTGGTTTTACATTTTTAAACGTTTTTTACGTCCCTTTTTACTTTTCTTTCGTTCAATTGCTGAAAAATATAAATTATCACTATATATTTTACCTGCTTGTAATTATTTGGGCAAGCGACACTTTTGCGTATTTTTTTGGGATTAAGTTTGGAAAGCATAGGCTTTATGAAATCATAAGCCCCAAGAAAAGCATAGAAGGGCTTATAGCAGGTCTTGTTGGAGCATTGTTGGTAGGGCTTGCTTATTCCATAATATTTTTAAAATTAAGTATTGTTCATACATTAATATCATCGTTTTTAGTGGCAGGCGCAGGTGTAGTAGGCGACCTTGTAGAGTCAATGTTTAAGAGGAAGGCAAGTGTAAAGGATAGTGGTAATTTATTTCCTGGTCATGGCGGGATGCTTGACAGGATAGATTCACTTTTGTTTGGTGCACCTGTTTTATATTTTTATGTTGAGATGTTTATCTTATGATAAAAAAAGTAGGAATAGTTGGCTCCACAGGCTCTATCGGGAGGCAAGCTGTTGATGTTATTTTAAGAAACAAAGGTGCTTTTGAAGTTGTTTTTTTGTCTTGTAATTCTAATATTCAGGAGTTGCAAAAGCAGATAGCCTTATTAAAACCTAAGTTTGCTATAGTCCTTGATGGGAATAAAGGGATAAAGAAGATTGATAATACAAAAATCTTGCATACTATAAGTGATTTGCTTTCTTTAATTTCTACTCAAGAAATTGACCTTTTACTTTCCGCAGCTGTTGGTTTTTCAGGGATTAGACCGACCTATGAGGCTATTAAATCAGGGATCGATGTTGCGCTTGCAAATAAAGAGTCCATAGTTTCTGGGGGTAAGATACTGACTTACCTTGCTAAAAATACAGGGAGTAAGATTATCCCTGTAGACAGTGAACATTCGGCAATTTACCAGTGCTTAATGGGGAATGATAAGGATAAGGTGGCATCTATAACCCTTACGGCAAGTGGTGGCCCTTTTATAAAAAGGCCTGATGATTCCCTTTCATTTGTTAGTGTGGAGGAAACGTTAAAGCACCCGAATTGGAGTATGGGGGCAAAGATAACTGTTGATTCTGCAACAATGATGAACAAAGGGCTGGAGCTAATCGAAGCAAAATATCTGTTTGATGTGCCTGCAGAGATACTCAATGTAGTTATTCATCCGCAAAGCATAATTCATTCAGTGGTTTCATATATTGATGGTAGCACTATAGCCCAACTTGGCTACCCGGATATGCGGACGCCTATATCGTTTGCATTGGGTTTCCCGGAAAGGGTTAACTCAGGAGTAAACACAATAGATTTGGCTAAAATTTCTAACTTAACCTTTTATGAGCCTGATTTTAATAAGTACAAATGCCTTAAAATAGCTGTAGACGTTCTAAAAAGTGGGTCGAATGTTTTGATGATTGCCATGAATGCGGCAAATGAGATAGCGGTAGAACTTTTCTTAAAAAGAAAAATCAAATTTACAGATATTGCTGATATCGTAGAAAAAACGGTTTACAGCTTTGCCGAAAAAGAGGTTTCGGATATTGAAGAAATATTTGAAATGGATATATTGGCAAGACAGACATCTATAAAAATATGTAAAACCGAGTATGGAGTTTAGGTAAATGGGGATAATTGCAGCTGTTGTAGTTTTTGGTATATTGGTTTTTGTTCATGAATTGGGGCATTTTCTCTTTGCCAAATATTTTAAAGTTTATGTGGAAAAGTTTTCAATCGGCTTTGGTCCAAGTATTGTTTCAAAAAAATACGGGGAGACTGAATACTTGATTTCAGCTGTCCCTCTTGGTGGATATGTAAAAATGTATGGGGAAGATCCGAGTGCAGATATCCCCGAAGAGATGAAGAAAAAAGCATTTTCACACAAGCCCCTTTATCAAAGGTCATTAATAGTGTTTGCCGGGCCACTGTTTAATCTTATTTTGGCAGTATTTCTTTTTGCTATTATAAATATGTTTGGTATGCCGATGCTTTTACCTGTAATCGATAAGGTACAGGAGGGGATGCCGGCCTTTGAGGCGGGTATAAAAAGTGGGGATAAAATTGTCAGCATTGACGGTATAGATATAAAATATTGGGATGAGATGAGTGGCATAATCAAAAAAAATCCCGGGAAGACCCTTGAAATTAAGATTTTAAGGGGAAGTGAGCAGCTTACACTTCATATTGTCCCAAAGCTTTCAAAATCAAAAAATATTTTTGGAGAAGAAGTGCGTGTTGGGCTGATAGGTGTAACGCCGAAGGATGAGTTCGTGACTGTAAGATATAATCTTTTGGATGCGATAAGCAAAGGGTTTGAGAAAACATATGAAGTGACCAAACTTACAATTGTTGGTATCGTCAAGATTTTTCAAAAGGTAGTTCCGGCAGATAATATTGGCGGACCAATAATGATCTTTCAAATGGCAAAAGAGACTGCACAAATAGGGATAAACAGCCTTATAGCTTTTATGGCGGTCATAAGCATAAATCTTGCGATTTTGAATCTTTTGCCGGTGCCGGTATTGGATGGTGGACATCTTTTTTTCTATATGGTAGAGGCGGTAATAAGAAGGCCTGTCAGCATGAAGGTAAGAGAATACGCAAATATGGTAGGGCTTGCTTTACTGCTTGCATTAATGGCATTTGCGTTTTATAACGATATTGTTAGAATTTTACACAATTAGAGGTAAAAAACATGTTTAAAAATGAATTAATTATAGACGGTAGAAAATTTAAAAGCAGACTTATGATTGGTACAGGGAAATTTCAGTCCAATGAAGTTATGAAACAGGCTATTGAGGCAAGTGGTGCGGAGATAGTTACTGTTGCTTTAAGGCGTGTTGATATTGAAAATCCTGAAGATGACTTATTACGACATATAGATATGGAAAAATATTTACTCTTGCCAAATACTTCAGGAGCAAGAGATGCTACAGAAGCGGTGAGACTTGCAAGGCTTGCAAGGGCTGCAGGGTGTGAGCCCTGGGTAAAGCTTGAGGTTACTCCCGATCCGTATTATCTTCTTCCTGACCCCATAGAAACCTTTAAAGCTGCAGAAATACTTGTAAAAGAAGGGTTTAAGGTTTTGCCTTATATTAATGCCGATCCTATTTTGTGCAAAAGGCTTGAAGAGATTGGGACGGTTACCGTAATGCCTTTGGGAGCTCCCATAGGGACAAACAAAGGGCTTAAAACCGTAGAGAATCTTAAAATTATAATTGAGCAGTCAAATATTCCGGTGGTAGTAGATGCGGGTATTGGTGCTCCAAGCCATGCTGCTTATGCAATAGAGCTTGGTGCCGATGCAGTACTTGTTAATACTGCAATTGCTACAGCTGGTGACCCTGTAAAAATGGCTACTTCATTCAAGCTTGCCGTTGAAGCAGCGTGTGTTGCTCGAGATGCGGGTATGCCTACGGAAAAACAATATGCGGATGCTTCGAGCCCTCTAACGGGATTTTTGAGGGACTGATATGAGTTTTTACGATGAAATAAGTAAATATAACTGGTCAGAGGTTAAGGATTTTATATATTCTAGAAAGGAACCTGATGTTTTAAATGCTATAAATAAAAATGCGCTATCTTTGGAAGATTTTGCGGCACTTTTATCACCGGCTGCGGAAAAATTTCTTGAGCCAATGGCAAAAGAATCTCATAGGATTACCTTGCAACGATTTGGCAAGACGATCAAAATATATATCCCTATGTATGTTTCAAATGAGTGTGTAAATTCTTGCGTATATTGCGGATTTAATGTTCATAACAAGTTTAAGAGGAAGACCCTTACTCTTGATGAAGTCAAGTTAGAGCTTGATGTTATAAAAAAAACAGGGATTAAACATATATTAATATGCTCAGGGGAACACCCTAAGAAGGTATCCGTTGATTACTTAAATGAAGTTGTAAAACTTGCCAGAAAAGATTTTTCTTCAATCATTATAGAAGTTCAGCCGTTAGACGAAAATGAGTATCGTATTTTGTATAATTCCGGGGCCGACAGCCTCGCTCTTTATCAGGAAACCTATAATAAGGATACCTATAAAGAAGTACATCTTGGTGGTAAGAAAACTGATTATAGATATAGGCTTGAGGCACCTGAGAGGGCAGCGGCTGCAGGGCTCAGGACAATAGGAATAGGTGCTTTGATGGGGCTTGACGACTTTAGGGTAGAAGAATTTTTTGTCGGACTCCATGCAAGATATCTTATGAGAAAATTTTGGAAGACACATATAACCGTATCCTTTCCAAGGATACGGGATGCAGAGGGGCATTTCAAACCTACATATTTAATAAATGACAAAAATCTTGTTCAGTCTATGCTCTCACTTAGACTTTTTTTGCATGATGTGGGGCTTGTTATATCTACAAGAGAGCCAGCAGAACTAAGAGATAAGCTAATCTATCTCGGAGTTACTCAGATGAGTGCCGGATCAAAGACAAATCCCGGAGGATATGCTGCCGGTGAAGAAGAAGGGAAACAGTTTGAAGTTGAAGATACAAGAAGCGCAGAGGAATTTATAGAATCTGTTAGAAAAAAAGGGTTTGACCCGGTGCTAAAGGACTGGGATTCATCATTTATAAATGCAGTATAAAAATATTACAATTCACGACAATGCTTACGGCGGGTATGGGGTTGGCACCCTTGACTCTGGCAAAAAGGTTTTTATCCCTTTTGCAGTAAAAGGGGATATTGTCGACATCGAGATTACCGAGGATAAAAAAAGTTTTTCATACGGAATAATTAAGAGTCTTATCAAACCTTCAGAATTGAGAGACAATAAACCTTACTGCCCTTTCTTGAATGAATGTGGAGGCTGTCTTTTTGGCAACATTAAATATGAAGAACAGGTTAGGATAAAAGAAAATATATTAAAGTACAACTTTAACGAAATAGAAAATTTTCATATAGATAACGTTTTCTATGCCAACCCGTTAAGATATCGTATCAAATGTAGCATTAAATTTAAAGATGGCAGGTTTGGTTTTTACAAATTTAATACAAGAGAGCTTATAAGTATATCTGATTGCCCTGTAATATCTGAAAATATAATTGAAAAAGTAAAAGATATCGCAAAAGGTAGTGTTGGGTTTACGGAATTGAATTTTATTGAAAATAATGAAGGGAAAGTTGTTTGTGATATTGACAATATAGGATATACAAACTATACAACAAAATTTGGTGACTTGTTTGTTTCCCCTAAGGTTTTTTCCCAAAGTAACAGGTATTTAAATACTCAGTTACAGGAAACAGCGACAAGCTTATTACCGGAAAAAGGAAATATTCTTGAGCTTTATTGTGGGAATGGGTTTTTCACGATAACCCTTTCAAAAACGGCTAAATCGATACTTGCAGTAGATTTTGACAGAGAGGTTATTAAACTAGCGAAGAAAAGCAATATTGATAATTGTAAGTTTATTGCTTACGATTTAACAAGACCCTTTTCTCCTAATTTTCAGTTTGATTCGCTTTTTGTTGACCCTTCAAGGCAGGGGCTGTCAAAATCGGTTATAAGGCTTATAAAAAATAAACTGCCTAAAGAGATTGTATATGTTTCTTGCAATCCGACAACCATGAAAAGGGATATTAAAAATATTTCGGAATTTTATAAAATTGATAAATTTTATATGTTTGATATGTTTCCAAATACATATCATATAGAGTCCGTAGCAAAATTAGTATTGAAATGAATATATTTTACAATTTTTATGATATTGTGTTCTTAAAATTAAATTTTAACGAACAACATCTTCTTGAAAGCATAAATTTTGTTGAAAAATGCGAAGTTAAGAAGACAGATATCCGTCATGAAAATCATGAATATATTATAAAAATTCTTGATAATTATTTTGGCGTAAAAAAATATGGGTTAAATTTTGATTTACTTGAGACAAGTGGGTTAAGCAAATTCTATATTGATGTTTATAAAACACTTCTTGAGGTACCTATCGGTACAATGATTACATATAAAGAATTAGCTATAAATTCGGGACATTCAGGTGCATATCGTGCTGTTGGCAGTGCTATGGCAAGAAATAGATGGCCAATTTTAATCCCTTGTCACCGAGTGAAAGCTGTAAACTCTATAGGTGGATATTCATCAGGAGTAGAGCTTAAGAAAAAATTGATAGAGACAGAAGAAAAGTTTGTACAAAAGCTTTATTGATGGTATTTTGATTCGTGATTCGTATTTTCATCCTTACTTACACTCACACATCCACAGCCATTGTGGGCGCAGCGAAGCAATCCCCAAACGTTAAACGGTAAAAAAATAAACCTTACATAAGGCTTAAGGGAGTAACTTGTAGTGGACTATAATAATTTGCCTGGCACTTT